>JAADBR010000003.1 GCA_009995705.1 Microcystis aeruginosa W13-11 | reverse complement strand
ATTTCTTGTTGTTGTTGGACAGGTAATGTCTGAAGGGTTTGCAACAAAGGAGAATTGGTATCTAGGTCAGCATTGTTCATAACGATTTGATTTGAGGATTTTGGGGGAATACCTCAAGGATAGCATCGGTTTTCAGAGGTGAGGGGACAAGTTAAGGATGGTGCGGTCGCAACGCGCTCGCTACGCGAGATCGCACTACGGAAGTCGGTTCGGGTTTCTCTGTCTCGTCTTCTGGGGGTTGTTTATTCTGGTTCTGAGTTTTCTTGATAGAGATTAAGAAGGAAATGTAAAGATTTATCAAAATGTAGCTTAAGATACAGTTTTTGGGGAATGTGTATGCTTTTGTTGTCCGCCTTTGGTGTTGGGTGAGGCTGTTGCTTGACCTAACTGCGAGGGGGAGCGATCGCAATACTAGATGGGTTTAACTCATGATGTTGAAAAATACTTTGCTTGCGCTTACAGGTTCTGTTGCTGTTGGAATGTCCTTTGTTGGGTCGGCTGAGGCTGTGATACTGACCTTCAACAATAGAAGTGCTTGGGAAGCGGCAGTTGGTTCTTTTACTGTACAAGATTTTAATGCGTTTGAAGGCGCTCAGACTGAGGGGGCTGGTGTTGATGTTGGTGACTTTACCGTCAGGCAAGTGGGAACAGATTTTGGAGGTATTTTTTCCGAAATTTCGACTCTAGTGGCAACTATTCAGAATACGGTCGATAATAATCTTGATGGATCTGCGGCAGTGGGTGGTTCCACTGACAGTGGTGGTACCGGTATACGTTTTTCCTTTGACACCGCGATATCAGCTTGGGGTGCAGATCTAGGCGGTTTCTCGGCTGATGGACGACAATCGGCTGTTATAGCAGGAGCTAGTTACAATATCGCACCAGGTCAAGGCTTTTTTGGTTTCTTAGATACTGTGGGCACTACCAGTACTGTTGATATAGCCTACGTTTCTGGAGCTGCCGATGGCGTTGGATTGGATAATGTATCTTACTCCTCATCCGCCTCGGTACCCGAACCCACCTCAACTCTAAGCTTCCTCGCACTTGGTACACTCGGCACAGCTTCAACCCTCAAGCGCCAACTTAAACCCTCTAAATCCACCGAAAAAGAAACCACAAAAGTCTCCTAAAATCTCCCATAAAACCCCACAACATCCCTTCATTAATTGCAGGGGTTTTTGTCATAAAACCCAGTCGTTGGTCGTGAGGAGAATTGAGATTGATTGTATATACCCCAAAATAGTCCTACTGTTCACTAATTTTACTTTCGGCGAGAATTTCTTGGAGGACGGGGGATAAATTGCTACTTAAACGGCCGGCTCGAATAAATTCAGCGTAGGTATCAGCTTCGATATCTAGGAGGGTTTCCCGAAGTTGTTCCATTGTTAATAGCTGTAATTGGGGATAACTATCGTTGAGAGATTGTATTTCCGCTTCTACAGTCTTTAACTTTTCTTTGACGAGATGCTGCTCATAACTAAAAAATTCGGGGGCAACATCGGGAGATTTATCTAACTTAGAAAGATAGTCTAAAACCCTTTTTAAAGCTACCCGTCGGGCTAAAAGTTCCGCATAGTTTTCTCGAATTGGTTGATCACCGATCAGGTCTAATCTCGATAGAAAAGTTTGAATAGTTAATCCCTGCACCAACAGGGTAAAGAGAACAACTCCGAAGACGATATCGATGATATCCTGACGATTAGGAAAAATAACCGGCACACTTAAAGCTAGGGCAATAGAAACGGAACCGCGCAAACCTCCCCACCATAAAACCGTTTTTTCCCGCCAATTAATTTTAGTTTCCATCAAGGCATTACTAACAGTTGCCAAGGCAAAAGTAGCCAGAAAACGGGCCGCTACCACGGCGGCGATCGTGATAAAAATTAAATTGAGATTATCGGCTAAACTGGAGAGACGAATCTGATCGCCGATGAGGAGAAAAACGATCGAATTGACAAAAAAAGCGAGAAACTCCCAGAATTGCGTGACTAATAGGCGGGTACGGGGACTCATGCTGATTCTAGAGCCAAAATTACCTAAAATAATCCCCGTAGTCACCACTCCGATTACCCCCGAACCCCCGAACTCCTCGGTTAACAAATACGCACCGTAGGCGGACACAAGAGTTAAAGACTGCTCCACTAGGGGTAAATCGAGACGTTGAGTCAGATAGGAGATACCAAAACCCACTAAACAACCCACTCCCACCCCGATACCGATAAAAGCGGCAATCCGGCTAATAGTTGTCTCTAAGGATAGACCACTAGCACCGAGGGGAATTTCCACCAAAAGAGCGAAAGCGACCACAGCAACCCCATCATTAAATAAGCTTTCCCCTTCCAAAAGCACGGTGAGGTTTTTACTGGCCCCTAATTCGCGAAAAAGAGCGACAACAGCGACGGGATCCGTAGAAGAAAGACTCGCACCCACCAATAATGCCGTAAATAGGGGTAAATTGGTCAATTCATCGAGGGCAAAACCAACCCCGAAAATCGAGATAATTACGCCGACAATAGCGAAAAGACTGACGGGAATCCAATTATCCTTCAGATCTCGCCAGCGCGTATTCCAAGCGGCTTCAAATAGCAAAGGGGGCAGAAAAATTTCTAGAATCAGTTCGGGGGATAGGTTCACCAGACGGATATCGATGAAAGCTAAACCCAAACCGACTATCACTAGCAATAGGGTGTAAGGAATTTGGCGAAACCAGCTAAAAATCCTCGAAACCGTGGCCACACTCAGGGAAACGGACAAAACAATTAGAAATTGTTCTAAATTTTGCTTAATAACTTCATCGGTAGCGGATTCTAAACTCATTGGGTGGGAGGCAATCGGTGAGCGGACGTGCAAGAAAAGAACAATCTAAATTATTATTACACTTTAGAACCAGTGATTTTTTCGCCTAAACCCAAGTTTTTCTGCTGGCAATTCCTTTTATCTATGTCCTTGACTATGCCTCAGTCTGCCGAGTCCTCCACGGGTGAGGATTTACCCCTAGCTATCTCACCCAGTAACGAGCAGTTAGAGAATATTAATAGCTATTTAAACCTGATTTTGGTTGCTTTAGTCTCTCTAGCTAATTTAGACTCCGAGTCTATCACCCAAGCAGCCCAGGAATTAGCCTTAGATCTGGATACAAGCGATCGCCTAGTTGCCCACTACTGGCAACCCCAGTCAAAACTTTCCCTTGCGGACATCCGTTCTCTAGTTCTTCTCCTCTGTCATCTCGCCCAAAAAAAGCAAGAGTTAATCCGTCGCGCTGTAATTCTTTTGGAACAAGTGGGAACTCAAGGAGAAGAACCAGTTAAAACCACACTTTTGGGCAATTATATCGATAATTTTCGCTTAAAATACCCAGAAATATCGGAAAATAATCTCAGCAATTCTAGCCTAACTTCCCTAGCCTGGAAATTATTAATCGATTTATTATTCTACAGCAGCCACCGCAGTCATCTCCTTCTCTGGCACACCCTTTTGGCAAGTAAAAAGTAAAAAGGCTAAGTAGGTAGGTGTTAAAAGTTGTCAGACACCCCCCTTATCAAGGGGGGCCGGGGGGATCAGAGGCAGGAGTCAGGAGATTATTTTTATTTATTTTCCCCAGTTCATAATTCATAATTCCCACCGATAACTAAAAATGAGTAATCTAATTCGCAAATATACACCCCCCACCTGTACCCTAGAAATTTGGGGAAATAGTTCGCCTCTAGCGGTTTGGCTAGGTAAAAATGTCTTAAACGATGCCCACTTTCAATTGCGCTTTGATGATCCTAGATTGAGTGAGGAAAAACAGGTGACAATCAAAGGCGATCGCACACAATTACAACTCCTAGGGGAAATTGTCGCTAGTTATGTGCAGAATTTACTCTCTAGTCCCGTTTCTAGCCTCTCTTTCGTGGCTAGTGGTTCCGCCGAAAGTCATCTTCCCTCCTTACCCTCTCTCCGTTGTCAGGGACTTCTCCAGCATCAATTATTTTTAGGTTCCCTGCTAACCGATCGAGATAAACAGGAGCTCGAATTAACCACATCGCAATTATTCGATCTAGCCAATGCTTTAGGGGAGTATAACCATGAAAGCCCCCTAATACCCCCTTTAATTCGCCAGAAAACTCGAAAAAATGCCCTGATCTGGACGGGATTAACCGCCTCAGCCTTGATAACTATCGGGGGAATAGCGATCGCATTTTATCAACAGCAGGAACTAACCAACAATGATTTAACCATCGATCCCAATAGTGCCAAAATTCCCCAACCCTTGCCAACGCTGCCTTTGCCTCCCACGGGAACAGCCGCCCCAAACCCGCAGTTACCAGCAAATTTGGGCAATAAAACCCCTTTACCGCCACCGCCCCCCGTGGCAACCGTTCCAGCCCCAGTTCGTCCCTCTAGCGTCCCCCTAGTGATTCCGCCGTCCACTTTACCGCCGCCACCAGTCACAGGTTCGCTCCCCGGCGGCACGGCGATCGTAATTGAACCGAATAATCAGAACATCCCGATTACTGCCCCCCCCGTCACCGGCGATCAAGGTACAAATGCACTGGTAAATGTCCCCCCCACCACGATGAATCCGACTCCAGCACCGCCAAAATTGCCCAATTTACCGCCTCTAAGCCCTATTAACCCCGAAAATATCAATTTAGACCCCAAACCGCCCACAAGTAATGCTAAAGCCCCAGAGACGAACTTACTAGATACAATTCCCCAAGTGGCAGAAACCAGAAAATATTTTCAATCCCGTTGGCAAGCGCCGGAAAGTCTCAAGCATACTCTAGAGTACCGTTTGGTCTTAAATCAGGATGGTTCCCTAAAACAGATTATTCCCCTGGGACAGGCGGCGAAAATCTATCTCGATCGCACTAATATGCCCCTGCTCAATCAACCTTTTGTTTCTCCCCTCGATATCTCTGGTAATCCCCAATTGCGTCTAGTTCTTGGTTCTGATGGTACGGTGCGGACTTTTATGGAACAGTAATAGGCTGTACTGCATTTAATTAGCTGGTTATAATTAAATTAAAAATGGATTTTAGGTTCGATCCCCCCTTAATCCCCCCTTAATAAGGGGGGCATCTGATAAATTTTTAGGTTCGATCCCCCCTTAATCCCCCCTTAATAAGGGGGGCATCTGATAAATTTTAACGCCTACCTACTTAATTAACAATAATCTCGTCGGCACTGTCGGGTTGGTTCATTTCCGTTAGAGTTTGCCAACCTGATTGCCAGAGATTGGCGTCTTGCAACTGTTTAGCATTAATCCAGAAGCGGACAGTCCGATCGCAGGAAGCGACTAATTCGGCAAAAACCCATTGACCGCGATTTTGACGATTGATCACTTGAAAATGTCGCCAGCCCCATGTTTTTTGTTTTGCCGTCCATTTTGATCCCAAGAGATGGGGATACTTCTGTTTTTTGGGCATAAAAGTTAAAACACCTGAGTGCGGGATAGGCTAAAACCATCATCCCAGACACATTTAAATCCTCAATTACTATCTTGCCGTGGTTCTTGGCTAAATAAGTGGTGAGTTTATGTAACGTATCTTTACGGATATTAGCTATTTTAAAATGAAGTTTAGCTATTTGCCGTTGGGCCTTGTTCCAATTATTTGAACCTTTTACCTTATGTCGGTTCAAGTATTGAAGTCTGGCTAATTGTTTTTCATCGGGGTTAGGGACTTGTGCTTTGATAATGTACCTTTTGGGCGAACGCAGTTCGCCCCTACATTGTGGACAAAATCCGTTACTGTAGGGGCGCAAAGCTTGCGCCCTCCTCGCTGCGGGGGTTTGCTGATCACCCTAAGTAGGGGGAGAGCCTTGGAGAACCCCCGCAGCCAGCAACTCTCATTTTAAGGTTTCATGACATTAAAACTCTTGCACCTAGAGGGGTTAAAATTCTTTAACGAATCTCTAGATCGCTGAAACAACGCAAAATCGTTTTAAAATGAGAATTGCTGATTGAAAATTGGTATAATTTATTGACCCATTACTACTTTAGCTGATAATCAACTTTATTTTTAGAGATGAATCTGATTTTATCAAGTAAAGCGGCCCAAAGACTTCAACAGGAAGTGCAGTCAAGAGAAGATTCTATCGCCGATATTAATGCTTGGCGAATTGATGTCCTCGATCTCAGGAAGCGAGGTATTTTTCTCATTACTCAGGAAAAGAGTTTATACACCTTAATTTCTTCGTATAAGCAGGGAATTAAGGGGATTATCGCTCAAATTACCGCCATTGATCGGCATGAGGGCGATTCCCCTGAAATTCATTATCTCAAATCCGAGAATAGGAGTCTGGTAAGCTCCATGAATAACATGAAGAATTTAATCACTAAATTAGATCAGTACAATGCGGTTGATAACGAAAGATTTGCAGAAATAATTAATCAGACTCCCTTTAAATATTTATCTTACCGTACCCCAGCCGAATGTTACCAAAATCTCTTGAATCAATCGAAGGGAGTACAATAAAACGGTCGCGTTTTAATCTGTGGAAGCTCGTTTAAATAGCATACCCGATCGTCCATCACGTCAAATGTTTTCCCTCTATTTTCTGATGCTGTTTGACCCCGTTCGTAGAATGACCATTGCCCAACCCCCGGCCATAGCGCGGAAGTTCCGAACCAAGGCGGCGATCTCCTGCGTCTTGAATTTGCCGTTGACGATTATGCACTAGACATCTCCGAAAATTATAACCCATTCACAGCTTGCTTTTAGCTTGTGTACTAATTAAGTAGTTCGATGACTGAAGCGTACATCCATCGTTGCTAATTCAATTTTACTGAAAAAATATGAGACAATTAAAATAATTTTTATTCGGGTAGATTCCTTAACTAGAAAGACTTTTAGTCTTGAGATTATATTAGGTTGAGGTCTAATTACCCATCAGGATACTAAGGGGTCGATCGGGATATAAGCAAAAAATATCAAGATAGTTGATCGGTATATCAAAAGCTTATCTATTAGGATACCGTCAGGATAAAAGATATATAGTGATAGTGATAGTGATAGTGATAGTATCCTGATTTAAAAATGAGGCAATCACCCCGCAGCGCTCGCATCGATTTAAGGCTCCCTAACGATTTACTCGAAACCATTCAAACTTTAGCAGCGGATCGCTTTAACGCGCCTATTCATCATATATCTGGGAAACCTGAGATAACCCCGGTCATCATTCACCTTATCCGATTAGGTATTAATGCCCTATCTGAGGATCGGACCGATGTTTATCCTTTTAACCTTAAAACCAATCAGACTGATACCGATTTAATTACCCGGGAAGACTTAGCGACAGCGATCGCATCCCTACGCGCTGAATTGGTAGGGGAAATCGCATCAACGAAAAGATAGGAGTTTAGGCAATGTCTAACGAAACCGTGACCTATTCCTTAGAGGCATTTCTGACAAGGATTGAGGGGAAAATAGACAGCTACCAGAAAGATGTTAGCCAAAAATTCGACAAAATCGAGGAAAGTCTCACAAGGTTAGAAATCGGGCAGTATGAGTTAAAGGGAGATATTAAAGCCTTAGGGAGACAATATATTTTTTAGCTGGCATAACTGGAAGAGTTAGTCCAAATTTAACTCTCCTATTATCTGTCATTATTGCTTTGACAGACCACTAGGTTGATGGAAAGACAATATTAGGTGATATAGTTGCTGTCTAGCAAAAATTTGGGGTGACATTTAGCCATACGTTTGGTAACATGGCGAGAGAAGAAATGTAATTGCTATGGGCAAACCACAAATCGCCGTCCGAATTCCCCCACCCCTCCTCGCCGAACTCAACCAGTACGTCGAGCGGGTTGGCACGTCCAAGACGGATGTGATCGTCAGTGCGATCTCTCAATACCTCGGCTGTGTCGAGACTGTGCCGTTGAGTCAACGGGTAAGCGAACTGGAACTACAAATGAAGGAATTGAGGACTTTGAGCGAATCTTATTCATGTACCGAGGATGGGAATCAGTGAAGAAATGCGATTGCGATCTAGTTTTTATCCACGGCACAGGGGTACGAGAACCAGCCTATAGCAAAACTTTTAGTATCATTAGCCAAAAATTGAAAGAGCGCAATGAAAATTTGTGTTTTCATAAGTGTTACTGGGGTGGTTCTCTCGGCACGACATTAAATGCGGGAGGACTATCTATTCCAGTGTCGGATCAAAAAAAAGCCTCAGAAACAGATTTAACTGATGAAGAGTATGTTCTGGGTTTATGGGAGTTACTATATCAAGATCCGCTCATCGAACTGCAAATCCTAACCATAAGTTCCGAGGACAAAAGAACTGTTTTTGGGGAAAAGCTAGGCGAGGATTTGGATAATCGGGTTCGAGCCTTAAATCCATCCTCTAATCTCCAAGAAATGCTCGATCAAGCTGGCATTGGCGAGTTTTTTCCTCAATCCCAATCCATTATCGTCAACGAAAGCGATTATCAAAAAGCGATCGAATCCGCCACAGAACCATTAGGAGAATACCGCATAGCGATCGCTCGTGCGCTCGTAGCTCAAAGTTCCCTTTTGGTAAGGGATAACTATGGCGAATTCGCCCTATCAGTCAATGGAGAATTGCGCGATCATATTGTCGAGCAAATAGCGGCAGAACTAGGGGGCAAGGAAAAAGGAATTTTATCTGGCATAAAACAGAGTATTTCTGGCACAATCAGGCGTATTATTAACAATAATCTCCAAAGACGGCGAAGTGGATTTTCAGAACAATACAGCGGCACTTTGGGAGATATTTTGATGTATCAAGCAAGGGGACAAAAGCTTAGAGACTTTGTTTGCGTAACCATTAAACCTCTAAAAAAACCGACTGTATTAATCGCTCATAGCTTGGGCGGCATTATCTGCGTTGATTTGCTGTTACAGCAACAATTACCACAGGTAGTTTTGTTGGTAACAATCGGTTCTCAATCCCCGATTCTCTATGAATTAAATGCTCTAGTGGGTATGGAATATAACCCTAATGCCAACTTACCAGAAACTTTTCCCCACTGGTTAAATATTTATGATCGCAACGATTTTCTCAGTTATGTAGGCGAGAAAATATTCCCCGGAAAGATACAAGATGTCGAAATCGATAGCAAACAACCTTTCCCTGAGTCTCATGGTGCATATTGGAACAATGACAAGGTTTGGGATGCAGTTTGGCAGAAGATGGTGGAGGTAGCTAATGGCTGAACCATCGACAACACAAGCGATTCTAGTTGGCATTGAAAAGTACGCTGATTCTAATGCTATCCCAGATTTGAATGGCCCGGTCAATGATGTTTATCAGTTCTGTCAATGGTTACGAGATCGCAATGTGCCTCCTGAAAATATTTCGGTTTTTCTGTCGCCACTCGATCGCAATGTCGGAATTGTTGACAAGATTACCAATCTCATCGATAGTAAACCCTTAGAAGCAAACAAAGATATAGTCAATAAAGCTCTGCGTGAAGAAGCGAGAAAGAAAACAGCAAGTTTGTTTTTCTTGTTTTGGTCGGGACACGGTTGGATCGCTTCACAAGGCGATCGCCGATTGATTTATGCCGATGCGACAATGGAGGATCTCAAGAATCTAAATTTAACTGTCCAGCTTAATGCTATGCAGACCGATTTATATAAGAATTTGCCTCGACAGCTACTAATTTTTGATGCCTGTGCCAATTCCCAACTATTAAAGATAAATCCACCGGACGATCTTCCTGCTATTGGTAAACATTTGCCAAGTCAAAAACAAATGGCAATGTTTGCGGCTAATCCGGGAGAATATGCGATTAATAAAAGTGATGAGCAAACGGGCATATTTTCACGAGAACTATTGAATGAATTGAACTCATCAAAAGATACAGAGCTTTGGCCACCAGATATGGAAGCGGTTATGCAGAATGTGCAGGAAAAGTTCATTAAACTACGAGAGGATGGACAAACCAGGCAAACTCCCTCATTTCTGCTGTATCAAGACTGGGGAGGTAATAGAAAAGAACGATTTAGCGAAATTGAGCCAGCCACTAAAGCAAGAGAACGAGATAGTGTTCAGCTACCTCGTGATTTGACTAACCAAGAATTAGTACTATTGCGCGATCTTTTTTTACAATGTCAGTCAATTCGAGATTCCCAAAGTCGAAAAGATATTATTTTGAATCTAAGGAAAGAAATAGCCAATAACATAATCATGGAAGGTAATGCAAATACTGTAGTGTTAAGTGCAATTAGAACTTCCCGCAGTTATTCAGGAGGATTGGCAGAGCTATTAGACGTTATTGATATGCTCTACGAAAATAATTCTGTTGCTATGCAAAATTTAAGAAGAACTGCAATACAAATGTTGCCAGAGGAGTTTGATTAACAATGTTGTTGAGAGTACCGATAAAACCTAACGATCTAGGATTTAATGAGTTAATCGAAGCCTTAGAGAATTGCCCTTCTATCCGAGATACTCAAATGAGAAAAGATGTAATTGGTTTTTTCCCTGATATTGGCAAACAAGTAGAAGAACGAAATACTGTTCGTGCTTCAGTATTGAGTATTCTCAAAGCATTCAGCGGATATCCAGATCGATTTGATGAGTTAATCGTGGCGATTGATTATTACGAACAAAATAATGGTTATTTTAAGACTTTAATTCAAGTTGTTAGAGGTCTTGCCAGACAACAACTTGAAGCAAGAAATAACTCTAAAGAGGAGATTGCTCTTTTTGATGTTAAATTACAAAATAATGATTGCGACGAGACATTTGAAAGTTTGTGGACAGACCTACAATCAATTCTCAACACAATTGATTGGAAAAATATTTGGAAAGCCTGTTCTGAGATTAAAGAAATCAATAAAAATTACGAAGATCCTTCTTATATCAAAAGTTTGTGTTTTACCAATAATTATGAGTTATTAAAACAACTATTTCTTGATCGATACGAACCTACATTATCAATAATCAAATTAGCTCAATCACTAAAAGATGATAATGGACATATAAAATCATGGCTAGATAAAGCTAATCATAAATTGGAAAAAACTGAAAATGAAAATAGTTCTTGCTTGCCACCGATATTATTAATCATAATTGAGAGACTAGGCGATGGACAGAATCAAGACAAATGGAATGTTCAAGGACAGTTTAAAATTCAGGGTAAACTATTTGAAATCTCATTATCTAAAAATAAAAATGGTATTGATTGCCCTAAATTTGAAAATATTCCAACAGCGATAAAATCATACATTGATTATCTTGAAACTGATCCTCAATTTCGGGGTCAAGCAATTGATCAGTTGAGAATAGAAGTATTCATTCCACTTTCCGATTTACATTCTAGTCTAGATAATTGGGCAATGATTTGTGAAGAAGAAGCGACTATATCATTGGTAAGAAATTACCGATTATTTTTACGAAGTAGAGAACGCATACGAAAAAATAGCCGCATTGGATCACTCAAAAAAGGATGGGAAAGAATCCATACTTTTTTGAATGGTGATTGTCGTGAAATATCCAAGAATATTCTAGCTAATGATATAAATAATACTCCAGCCTCTAACATAATTGAGATTCTTGGAGATACTCAAATCTCTAATTGGAAAGAATTGGAGCTTTTTATGAAAAATTGCTCAATTCTATGGGGGATTAGATTAAAAGATTCTCTCTCCATCGATAGATCTGAGCGCATGGGTTTTTTTGAGTCTATTTTTGATAGTGGTATTCCCATAGCCGTTTGGAATTGGGATAGTATTCCCTCAGGGGTAGAATTTGAACAGAAATTTACAGAGTGCCTGAATTGGGATAATTTATCCGATCGATGTCGTGGTTTACTTGAAAAAACTTGGGAGCTAAGAAGTGTTGTATGGGGGGCTAGAACTGAAACAGAGCGTAAACAGTATCCAGGCTATTATTTCGGTATGTTGTTAGAAGATCCAGAAATCTTACCCGACGAAAAGCCTTTACAAATAATAGGAGGAAACTAGATAAAATGGCAGAAGAAACTAAATCAGTTCACTGGCATCCTTTTAATGGTCGAGGGGAACAGCTACCAGCATCTGAAACTCTCAATCTTCCCCCTCCACCTCCTTGGAGAAAATTCAATAGACCTAATCTCCCTAAAGATACGGAATTATTGGAACCTGTCGAGAGTGAAAAAAATGATCGCGATCGCGGTGAAAAATTCCGTTTGTCAGAAATATCCGATAATGAAGCAGATTCTAAAAATACTGAACTTCAAAAAGCGATCGATCTAGTCATCGCCGGGGTAAATGCGGCCTTATGCTTGCGTCGTCCCCTGTTAGTGACAGGTCGTCCCGGTTCGGGAAAAACCTCCCTTGCCTATGCCTTAGCATACCAACTGAGATTGGGTCCGGTTTTAAAATGGTCGATTACGGCTCGAACGACCCTTCAGGATGGTTTGTATCGTTATGATGCGATCGCCCGTTTACAAGAACCAGATTCCGAGGGCAAACAAGATATTGGCTCTTATATCACTTTAGGAGCTTTGGGTACGGCATTTCTTCCTTCAGCTTTACCCAGAGTGCTTTTAATAGACGAGATAGACAAAAGCGATATCAATTTACCCAATGACTTGCTCAATCTGTTTGAAGAAGGCGAATATGAAATTCCCGAATTAAAACGTTGGACAAAGAAAAACCCCGATAAACCAGTTTCAGTTTTTACTTGGGATAAAAATCTTGATCCCGTCAAGCTAAATAGCGGAATAGTGGGATGCCATGCTTTCCCCATCGTAGTGATGACCAGTAACGGGGAAAGGGATTTTCCTCCAGCCTTCAAAAGACGTTGTATCAGAATCAAAATGCCTAATCCGGGCATTAATAATCTGAAATCCATAGTCAAATCTCACATGGGTGATGAATATTTTAATAAGTCTAGCGATCGCATTAGTCAATTAATTACAGATTTTCTGGGTAAAGAAAAATTGGCAACGGATCAACTCCTCAACGTTGTATATATGTTGACTGGTGGTGCAGAATCTACTCTCGACTGCGAATCTTTGAAAGAGCTACTGTTTAAGAGCTTGAATGATACCGAGGGATTGTGATGAGCGATGCTTTTATACTGGAGAAGCCAGACCGCTTCGAGCGGTTACTTAAGACTCTCAATCAGTCAGAGCTAGAAATGACTAGCTACGAATTAGCTGATTTGTGCTGGTTATTGCTCCATTCGCCTCAGATTGTAGAATCTACTGAAAGTAAAGCAGAAATTAACCAAGAGGAGCCAAATAAAAATCAGCCACAAAATAACAATCAGCCACAAAATAACAATCAGCCACAAAATAACAATCAGTCACAAAATAACAATCAGTCACAAAATAAAAAGTCTGGGGGACAGTTATTCCCACGACAGCAAAGCGAAGACTCATCCAGTGGCGGTGGCGGTGGTTCTTTAACTTTTCCAGTTGATAATCCATCAGATCTCGGTAGTTCCTTATCTTTGGCAAAAGCCTTAAAAACATTATTGCGGCGCGTACCTACACTGGATCGCCCGAGTATTTTGGATGAAGTACGAACAGTCGAAAGTTTTGCCGCGACTGACGGAAAAATCTTGGTTCCTGTTTTTAAACCAGCCTTAGAACCTTGGTTAGAACTAGCATTGGTATTTGATCGCAGTTCCTCGATGGATATTTGGCATCAAACGTTAGCAGATCTAAAAACCGTACTGCAACATTATGGTATCTTTCGTGATGTGCGGGTCTGGCAATTAGCTTCCAAGGAAAATAATCTAGTTCTCTATGAAGGATTAAGCAAGACTAATTCTAGGGTTTATCATCCTAAAGAATTACTCAATCCTAATGGTCGCCGCCTCATTGTAGTAGTTAGTGATTGCGTGGCATCCTATTGGCAAGATGGCAAGATGTTTCCGCTTTTAAAATTGTGGAGTCAATCGAGTCCATTAGCTATATTGCAGATGCTTCCAGAATGGCTTTGGCTGAAAACTGGCTTAGGATTGGGAGCGAAAGTAACTTTAGTTAGTGATGAACCCGGTTTAACTAATAGCCGATTAAAAATTAGAGACGTGCTGCTCTGGGAAAACGTCTTTCGTGAACAGAATCGCCTACAAATTCCTGTTTTTACTTTGGAACCTCTCAGTGTCGCACGATGGAGCGGTGTAGTCGTGGGGCGCGGTGACACCAAAGTAGCAGGATTTGTACTGACTCCCGATACCAAAGAAGAATTAGAACCCGAGGCCGAGCTAAATTTAACTCCAGAAGAAATAGTTAGACGATTTCGCAATAATGCTTCGCTTCTAGCTCAAGAATTAGCAGAATTGTTAGCGGCGGCACCGACAATTTTTCTGCCAGTAGTTCGATTGATCCGTAAGGAAATGTTACCGTCCGCTGGTCAAGTCCAAATCGCAGAAGTATTTTTAGGCGGTATTCTTCGCGTTCGTTCGTTAGGGATTAAGGAAACTGACCCAGATCTGGTACTCTACGATTTTATCAACCCGGAAGTAAGAAAAATTTTACAATGCAGTTCTACTCGCTCTACTACAGTAGATGTATTTGATCGCGTCTCCAAATATATTGCCAAACAATTGAACCTAGAATTGCGAGACTTCCTCGCTGAATTGAAAAAGCCTCCAACAGAAGTAGGTACAGATATACAAGACATCATTAGTCCTTTTGCCGAAGTGGCGGCCAGTATTTTAAGGAATTTGGGGGGAAAATATCTGGCGATCGCACAGCAATTAGAGCAAGGTCAGCCAAAAGCGACTCAAACAGCTAGAGAAGAAGACTTTCTCACCCAATTCACCCCAGAAACCACCATGATCGAAGTCGGCAGGCTCACCATCCTCGAAGGTGAAGCCGAAACCGAGTTCATCGCCCTGCGGGAACAGTGCGCCAGCTTGAACCTAGAAGACGGCGACCTCTACGAACTAGCGATCGAATCGGGCATTAAAGAGCTAGAAGCTCAGATACTCTTTATCTATAATAAGCGAGCGGAACAAACAGACTTACCCCCATGGGACGGGGAAACTGTATTTGTTGATCGACAAGGAAATATCATTAAACGTCAACCCGTCACCGCTAAATATTACGAAGAAGATATTCCCTTTAACAAAAGGAAGGATCAACCCCCCGCGGGGCTAACCGAGATTAGAATGCTCCTCATCCCCGGCGGAACTCTGCTCAAAGACGGTAAGACTATCTATATAAAACCCTTTTTTATGGCACAAACCCCCATCACCCAAGCTCAATGGTGGGCGATCGCCAGCCGTAAAGACTTAAAAATAAAAAATAATCTAGACCTAATCCCATCACGATTTAAAGACGACTATGGAAACACGAGTCATTGGTTACGGCCTGTAGAAAAAGTGAGTTGGTTCGATGCGATCGAATACTGTGGACGACTAGCCAAGCTAACCAAATTCCCCTACGCCCTACCCTCTGAAGCCCAATGGGAATACGCCTGTCACGCCAATACAGAAGCCCTTAACAAGGGGGGTCAGGGGGGATCATATCCCCCTTTCCACTACGGCGAGACCCTAACCGCAAAACTAGCCAATTACGACTCACAGCAAACCTACGCCGACGAAGCAAAAACGGCAAGCCCCGGGCAAACAACCCCTGTCGGTAACTATCCCCCCAACGCCTTTGGTTTACAGGATATGCACGGTAACGTCTGGGAATGGTGTATGGATCTGTGGGATGCTGAAGAGAGGGCGATATCGGGTAGCGATCGCTTTGCGCTCGACAATAACCCGATTGATCTACTAGATAAAAATATAACTATGCAGTTATTAAGTGATAAAAATACAAGGGTACTACGCGGCGGTTCTTGGTACAGCAATCCGTGGTACTGTCGCAGTGCGGCTCGTGGCAGGGTCTTCCCCGACAACCGCCTCAACAGCAACGGTTTTCGAGTTGTCTGCCGCTTCCCCAGGACTTGATTTCCCTTTATTCTTTTCTCTTTTTCCCTTTTCCGGCGATTTTTTTGGGACTAATTAGTACACATGAACCATGACGAAAAAGAATTGTCAGTTATTCAAAAAACCTATGACCTCATCCTCTGGTTAAACCCGATATTGAGTCGTCTTCCCCGCAATTATCGCTTTACCCTAGGGGAAAGGATAGCCAATAATCTCTATCAATTACTAGAAGGATTGATAGAAGCCAAGTATAGTCAAGAGAAAGAGGAAATTTTGCGTTCTCTCAACCCTAAATTGTCGGTTCTCTACTACCAAATACGGTTAATGGTTGACCTTGATATTATGTCCGATAAACGTTACGAAAATCTGAGTCGATATTTAGTCGAAATCGGTAATGAACTAGGGGGCTGGCTAAAATCCCAAACGAAAATCCCACCAGTTAACCTAACCGGAACAAAAAATGGTCGTTAGAATTGGCAATACATGGGAAAAAATTATCGAATTTGAAAACCTCCTAGCGGCCGCTAGGCTCGCGCAGCAAGGTAAACGCTATCGCCCTAATGTCCTCGCCTTTAACGCGGAACGGGAGCAAAATTTAATCAAGTTGCAAGATGAGCTAATCGAACAGACCTATCATCCTGGTCAGTACCGCAGTTTCCGTATAACAGACCCCAAACCACGCCTAATTTCGGCGGCCCCCTATCGAGATCGCATTGTCCACCACGCTCTCTGTCGGATAATTGTACCTGCGATCGAGCGTACTTTTATCTTTGATAGTTATGCCAATCGAACTGGATTCGGGACACATCGCGCCTTAAAACGCTTTATTCACTTTGCTCGCCATAATCGCTATATTCTACAATGCGATATCTGTCAATATTTCCCCAGCATCGACCATGAAATCCTAAAAAGTACCTTAGATCGTAAACTCAAATGTCCCCGCACCCTAGCCCTAATCGATCTAATTATTGATAGTAGCAATCCCCAAGATCCCGTATCTAACTACTATCCAGGTGATGACCTGCTAACCCCGCTCCAACGTCGTCGAGGACTTCCTATCGGTAATCTAACCAGTCAATTTTTTTCTAATGTATTTTTAGACGGATTTGACCATTTTGTCAAAGAAAAATTGAAAATTCAGCAATATTTGCGCTATGTTGATGACTTTGCTCTATTTAGTGATGACAAAGAGATACTCCAACAAGCACGGCAGGATATAGAAGCCTACCTTACGACCTTACGGCTAAAAATTCATCCCGTCAAAAGCCAACTCTTCGCTACTGTTCACGGTGCGAATTTTGTCGGATATCGAGTGTTGCCAGATCGTATTCGAGTTCGTAGCGATAACCTACAACGGGGAAGACAGCGTTTACAAAGTTTACAAAGAGAGCTAGAAGCGGGTCTTTTGAGCCAAAGCGAATTCGAGCGAAGATTAACCGCTTGGTTCGCTCACCTGAGCCATGCGGATAGCCATCAATTGCGCCAAAAAATCTTAAAAAGTATTGGCAGGCTATCCTAAATAACCACTGAGTCGGCATAATAAAAACATTGGGGTCGGCAATAGAGCGGCGGTTCTTGGAACAACAATCCGAGGAACTGTCGCAGTGCGAATCGTAACAGGAACAACCCCGACAACCGCAACAACAACAACGGTTTTCGAGTTGTCTGCCGCTTCCCCAGCACTTTCCCACTGTGGTGAATATTTGCCAGAGTTAATTCCAGAGCCGGTGGATGGGAATCCATCGGGCGTGAAGTAGGGAAAGTCCAGACCGACTCCGGCGATATCCTAGAGGTATCCAAAAATCAACCGAAAAGGAGAGCTTGGTAGGGAAACCGAAGAGTTCTTCTTTTCAATTCACCAGCGAACGACAGCAGTGACCATCACAATTATCAGTAAGCGTAGTCAGCAGATAACGGTTTATCAAGAACCCCTAATAAAACTCTCTCTCGTCCTCGTACCGTCCGGTGAATTTCTGATGGGATGCCCGCAGGGAGAAGAAGGTGATAAGGATGAACGACCCCAACACCCCGTCAGCGTAGAGAGCTTTTTGATGGGACAAACCCCGATTACCCAAGAGCAATGGGCGGTGGTCGCGGGTTGGCAGAAGGTAGTAGAAGATCTAAATCCCGACCCTTCCCAGTTTAAAGGCGACCCTCGGCGACCCGTGGAGCAGATTAGTTGGCGAGATGCGATCGAATTCTGCGCGCGGCTACGTCGGAAGACCCAGAAAGATTATCGGCTACCCACCGAAGCGCAGTGGGAATACGCCTGTCGAGCGGGAACCAAAACCCCGTTTTATTTTGGCGAAACCCTGTCAACGGAATTGGCTAATTATGATGGTAACTATACCTACGGCCCTGGCAGTAAAGGCAAATATCGAGAAGAAACAACCCCGGTTAAGAGCTTTCCCGCGAATGCTTGGGGAATCTATGATATGCACGGAAATGTTTGGGAATGGTGTTTAGACCCTTGGCACGACAGCTATCAGGATAAAACACAGACTGATAGCGAAGTTTGGGATGAAGAACAAAGCGCGGAGCGATATTTGCTTGATGAAAATAATGTTATACAACTATTAAGTAATAAAAGAACTAGGGTACTACGCGGCGGTTCTTGGATCAACTATCCGTGGCTCTGTCGCAGTGCGAATCGTTTCAGGGACTACCCCGACGACCGCTTCAACTACTACAACGGTTTTCGAGTTGTCTGCCGCTTCCCCAGGACTTGATTTCCCTTTATTCTTTTCTCTTTTTCCCTTTTCCGGCGATTTTTTTATTGCTTATAGTACATATAGACTACTCTTGATACTGTAGAAGAGAACTCTCTAACCCTTTTTCTCTTTTTACCCTCATTCCCTATTTTTTCTCTTTTCTTTTCTTTCCTGCCCTTAGGCGGGTCGATTTTTTTGAGAAAATTGGGGTTAATGTTAAATTTTATGAAGGCAATGAAAGAGTTATCGGTGATTCAAAAGTGTTATGATTTGGTGAAGTGGTACGTTCCGATTATAGAGCGTTTTCCTAGGGTTCACAAGTTCACGATAGGAGACAGATTAATTAATCAACTCTATGACATATTGGAGAATTTAATCAGGGCTAAATTTGCCAAAAGCAAGCTTGCCAAACTTGAATATATCAATACCGAGTTAGCCGTTCTCAGACATCAGACCCGACTTTTATTAGATTTTAAATTGATCGATCTCAAACGCTATGAATAGGTCAGTCAGTTAAGTACCTAAGCAAAATTAATTACACATATCTAACCCCCGCTTGCCTTTTGCCTATCTTTACTAGGAAATTAATTTTGCACGACTACTTAATTGATGAATTGGGCTGACTCCTTTAGAACGAAAATGAGGTCTGCCTATTGGTAATTTAACCAGTCAGTTTTTTGCCAATATTTATCTTAATGGACTCGATCATTTTATCAAGGAAGTTATTAGAACTACCAAGTATGTCAGGTACGTTGATGATTTTGCTCTCTTTTCGGATGACCAAAATTTGCTGGTCGAAGCCAGAGGTAAAATTGAAGAATACTTGGTAAAACTGAGGCTGAAAATTCATCCGATCAAAAGTCAACTTTTTGCCACTAAATACCGTTCTAGCTTCCTCGGTTTCCGCATTCTACCCGGTCGAGTTCGCGTCAGGAATAATAACCTTCATCGAGGTAGGAGAAGACTCAGACGATTGCAACAAGATTATGCCATCGGTACAATTGAATGGAAAGATGTAGAGCGATCTCGCGTTGCGACCGCTGACTAGCTGGAGGGCACATCTAGAACAGGGTGACATCTGGCAACTAAGAAAACAGATATTCGATTCCGTTCTATTATCCTAGTTTGCCAACCCGATTCTTTTCTGGAAGCCAAGGAGAGGAAAAATGATCGGGGCGCACTCAAGTGCCCCCGTTTTGACTAATAACCGCGCCAAACACCAACCAAAACCCCTTGCACTTGTACTTGTTCAGTATTGGCTGTAATTGGTTGATATTTTTGATTGGAGGGTTGGAGAGTGATGATTTCTCCTTCTTGGTAGAAACGTTTTAAAGTAGTGCCGTGGCCTTCGACTCTAGCGGCGACGATTTCCCCATTGGACACCACTTCATTGCCTGTGAGAGAACGCATAATCACCAGATCCCCATCGGCAATATGATCCTCAATCATACTGTCTCCGGAAACGCGCAGAGCATAACAGTCTTGACTGCGTTGCAACAGGTTAGAAAGATCGAATTTTTCTTCCACATCGGTGAAGGGTTCCACTAAACCACCAGCAGCGATCACACCTAGAACTGGTAAACCTTGCAGTGGTTGTTTGAGAATCCGCAGGGTGCGTGCTTTTCCTTCTGTCCAATCAATATAGCCTTTCGTGCGTAAACGTTCTAAACGGCTTTGAATCGGTGCCGGAGAGCGTAAATTCATTGCTCGCATCATTTGCCGGATGGAAGGGGCGTGTTGCGTAGTACGAATATACTCAATTAGCCAGTCGTACAACTCCTGTTGCGCTTGAGTAAGGGATTCGAGGTTAGTCATGATCTATTTTCCTATCCTTGGGTTAAGATAATTTGTACTTTAGTTCATTTGTGTTTAACCTAGTACATCTTAACTTCATCGGCTGACTAAATCAACTGGTTATTAGAGTTCTTGCGAAAATCAAAAATTGTCGTGCTTGGTTAGGAGACTCCGAGACAGCCTTGAATCAGTTATCAGTTAGGGACTTGCGTGGGAATAATATCCCAATCGATCGGAGGGCGCAAGCTTTGCGCCCCTACAGTAACGGATTTTGTCCACAATGTAGGGGCGAACTGCGTTCGCCCAAAAGGTACATTATCAAAGCGCAAGTCCCTTATCAGTTATCAGATGCGAGTTACAGCGTTTCTCAGATAGATGAGGTTCGTTCTTGCGGCTACCATACTTGATTAGCAAGGGTTAATCTGTACTTCACCTTTACGAGAAAGGCCGTATCGGTTCACTGATTACTGATTACTGTTCACTGATAACTAAAAAGTCTCCCTTCTCCCCACTTCATAATTCATAATTCCTTCTCCCTGCTCATAGACAGTCTTAACGAGTAATTTAGATAGTCAACAGCTTATCTTCTGACCTAGCACTTTTTTGGCTCTTCTAGGTTCTGTGTGATTAGTTTAACTTACATAGAATCGATCGATCTTTGTGTCCTTTGTGTCTTTGTGGTTCGTTCCACCCCCTCGCTAGGAGAAATGTATCCTAGAATACATTTTACCCACCAAACCTAGGAGAGCCCTTTTTTTTAAAAAGTATCATTAATTTTTATCTCAATTCTTAATATTAATTAATCCCAGGGTCGGTTGCGGGCAAACTCAGCAGCATATTAAGAAAAAATAACGAATTGCTAGAAAGCCGAGAATCTGGATAATGATCGAGATGGAGACAGGAAAATTGCTCTACTTAAGCCTGTCTGCCGTAAGCGTCCAATATGTAGATAGGGAGTCAAAAACGACGCTCAAGAAAATCCTTCGGTTGTCAGGGAAACGAGGGAGCATTTAGTGCGAAATTGAGCCGTAAAAAAAACTTAAAATCCCGACAAATATCATAAAAACTAAGGGGAACACATGACCACAAAAACCTATGCAACCATAGATGGTAACGAAGCTGTTGCACGCGTTGCCTATCGTCTCAGTGAAGTGATCGCTATTTATCCTATCACTCCCTCCTCGCCTATGGGTGAATGGTCCGATAGTTGGGCAGCCGAACGGAGAGCTAATCTCTGGGGAACCATTCCTTCCGTAATCGAAATGCAGAGCGAAGGTGGGGCAGCGGGAACCCTGCACGGAGCGCTACAAACAGGCTCTTTAACTACCACTTTCACTTCCTCCCAGGGATTATTATTAATGCTCCCCAACTTCTACAAAATTGCGGGGGAATTAACCTCTTCAGTGGTCCATGTGGCGGCCCGTGCTTTAGCAGCCCAAGGATTGTCAATTTTTGGGGACCATAGTGATGTTATGTCTGCCAGAAGTACAGGGTGGGCTATGTTAGCGGCTAATTCGGTTCAAGAAGCTCATGATCTGGCAGCAATTGCCACAGCTACCACCCTAGAAACGCGGCTTCCTTTTCTGCACTTTTTTGATGGTTTTCGTACCAGTCATGAGGTGCAAAAAGTCGAATTAATTAGCGATGAAATTCTCAAAGAACTGATAGATGAAGACCTAATTATTGCCCATCGTCAAAGAGCTTTAACTCCCGATCGACCGGTGTTACGAGGCACGGCACAAAATCCCGATGTTTATTTCCAGGCAAGGGAAAGCGTCAATCCTTTCTATCATGCTTGTCCCGATATCGCTCAAAAAATTATGGATCGTTTTGCCCAATTAACAGGACGGCAATACCATCTTTATGAATACCACGGTGCGCCCGATGCCGAAAGAGTGATTATTCTCATGGGATCGGGAGGGGAAACCGTCCATGAAACCGTGGATTATCTCAATCAAAATGGGGCTAAAGTGGGGGTTTTAAAAGTTCGTCTCTATCGTCCTTTTGCCGCCGACAAATTACTGGCAGCTTTGCCCACCACAGTGAAAAAAATAGCCGTTTTAGATCGCTGTAAAGAACCCGGTGCCGGGGGCGATCCGCTATATTTAGACGTGGTAAATGCCTTTATGGAAGAGTACGAAGGTCAGTTGCCGAAAATTGTTGGAGGACGCTACGGTTTATCTTCCAAAGAATTTACTCCAGCCATGGTTGCTGGTATATTTGATAACTTAAGTCTCAACAAACCGAAAAATCACTTCACTATTGGTATCGTTGACGATCTTACCTTTTCTAGTCTGGAATATGACCGCAGTTTTTCCACTGAACCAGACAAAGTAGTGCGGGCAGTTTTCTACGGTTTAGGTTCCGATGGTACGGTGGGAGCTAACAAAAATTCAATTAAAATTATCGGTGAAGATACTGATAATTATGCCCAGGGTTATTTCGTCTATGATTCCAAAAAATCTGGCTCCGTCACCGTTTCTCACCTACGCTTTGGACCAGAGCCGATTCGCTCTACCTATTTAATCACCGATGCTAACTTTATCGCCTGTCATCAGTGGGAATTTATCGAACAATTTGACCTGCTAGAAACCGCTAAACCGAACTCAATTTTTCTCCTCAATAGTCCCTATCCACCGGAGGAGCTATTTAGTCACCTACCCCGCCATCTCCAGCAAACTATCATCGACAAACATCTGCAAGTTTATACGATTAATGCCACTCAAGTGGCCAAAGAAGCGGGGATGGGCAGCCGGATTAATACCGTGATGCAGGTGTGTTTCTTTGCCCTAGCGGGGGTTTTGTCTCGGGAAGATGCGATCGCACAAATCAAAAAAGCCATCCGCAAGACCTACGGCAAGAAAGGCGAAGAAATCGTGCAGATGAACATCAAAGCTGTGGATTCTGCCCTAGAACACCTCTATCAAGTGCCAATTCCCGCCACTGTCACCCCCGAAGCTTTTGAATTAAGACCCCCAATTCCCGACACCGCACCCGCTTTCGTCCGAGAAGTCCTCGGCAAAATTATCGCCCGTCACGGGGAGGAATTGCCCGTTAGCGCCCTTCCCAACGATGGGACCTATCCCACCGCCACTAGCCAATGGGAAAAACGCAATATTGCCCAAGAAATCCCCGTTTGGGACGCTGATGTCTGTGTTCAGTGCGGTAAATGCGTTCTCGTTTGTCCCCACGCCGTTATTCGCTCGAAAGTCTATGATGAGGCCGAATTAGCCACGGCCCCAGAAACCTTTAAAGTCGCTAATGCCAAGGATCACGACTGGAAAGGGCTGAAATTCACCATCCAAGTGGCCGCCGAAGATTGTACCGGTTGCGGTATCTGCGTTGATGTTTGCCCCGCTAAAAACAAATCACAACCGCGTCTAAGAGCCATTAATATGGCTCCCCAATTGCCCCTGCGAGAACAGGAACGAGTTAACTGGGATTTCTTCCTTAATTTGCCTAATCCAGACCGATCAAGCCTAAATCTCAATAAAATTAACCATCAGCAAATGCAGGAACCTCTCTTTGAGTTTTCCGGTGCCTGTGCCGGTTGTGGTGAGACTCCCTACGTTAAATTAGTCAGTCAACTATTTGGCGATCGCATGATAGTGGCTAATGCCACCGGTTGTTCATCTATCTACGGAGGTAACTTACCGACAACACCCTGGGCAGTTAATGCCGAAGGTCGCGGTCCAGCTTGGTCCAATTCCCTCTTTGAAGATAATGCCGAATTTGGCTTAGGATTCCGGGTTTCCATCGATAAACAGGCAGAATTTGCCGCCGAACTCTTAGCAACCCTCGCCAGCGAAATCGGAGAAAGTCTAGCGGCAGATATTCTCAATTGTCACCAAGTGGATGAAGCGGAAATTTACGAACAACGGCAACGGGTAGAGGCCCTAAAATCCCGTTTAGGGCAATTAACCCCGACCACGCAGGTGAAAATGTTGTTATCCGTCGCCGATTATCTGGTCAAGAAAAGCGTCTGGATTGTCGGGGGTGACGGTTGGGCCTACGACATCGGTTACGGTGGCTTAGATCACGTTTTAGCTAGTGGTCGTAATGTGAATATTTTGGTCATGGATACGGAAGTTTACTCGAATACAGGCGGCCAGGCCTCGAAAGCGACTCCTCGCGCCGCCGTAGCTAAATTTGCTTCTGGTGGCAAACCAGGACCGAAAAAAGACCTCGGTTTAATGGCCATGACCTACGGTAACGTCTATGTGGCCAGCGTGGCTATGGGGGCAAGAAACGAGCAAACTATCAAAGCTTTCCTAGAAGCGGAAGCTTACAACGGGCCATCGCTAATTATCGCCTATTCTCACTGTATTGCTCACGGGATCAACATGACCACCGCCATGAACCATCAAAAAGAAGTGGTGGAAAGCGGTCGCTGGTTAATGTACCGTTATCATCCCGATTTAGCTAAAGAAGGCAAAAATCCCCTACAATTGGACAGCCGTGCGCCTAAGCTTACCGTAGCGCAAACTCTCTACTCGGAGAATCGCTTTAAGATGTTGGCCACCAGTAAGCCAGAGGAAGCTAAACGTCTGCTCAAAGAAGCACAAGCAGATGTGGATACGCGCTGGCAAATGTATCAGTATTTAGCAGCAAAAGGTACAGGGAGCAACGAATAGTTATGAATCTACACACCACCTACATGGGTTTACAATTGCGATCGCCGTTAGTCATCGGTGCGGCCGCACCCTTGAGCGAGGATATCGACAATATCAAGAGAATGGAAGACTTTGGAGCCGCTGCCGTGGTGTTACACTCCTTTTTTGAGGAGCAGATTAAACACGAAAGACTGGCTCTACACCATCATTTTACCCACGGAGCCGAGAGTTTTGCGGAAGCTTTGACTTATTTTCCCGAACCGGAGGTTTTTCACGTTGGTTCCGACGAATATCTCAACCATATTCGCAAAGCCAAAGAAATGGTCGATATTCCCATTATTGCCAGTCTCAACGGTGAGACCTCCGGGGGATGGTTGGAGTATGCCATTCAAATTCAACAAGCAGGCGCTGATGCTTTGGAGTTGAATATTTATTATGTTCCCAACGACCTAGAATTAACCGGAAATCGCGTCGAACAAAACTATATTGATATCCTCAAAATTGTCAAATCGGAGGTATCAATTCCTGTCTCGATGAAGTTAAGTCCCTACTTTAGCAATACGGCCAATATGGCTAAACAATTAGCGGAAGCTGGGGCCGATGGGTTGGTATTATTTAACCGTTTCTATCAGCCGGATATCGACTTAGACACCTTAGATGTTTACCCCAATATTATCCTCAGTAATCCCCAAGCAATGCGTTTACCCCTGCGCTGGATTGCCATGCTTTACGGTCGTGTACCGACGGACTTTGCCGCTACCAGTGGTATTCATAACGCCATCGACGTGATCAAAATGATGATGGTGGGGGCAAAAGCTACTATGTTAGTTAGTGTTTTATTACGCCACGGTTTGGAGGAAATTACCAAGATCGAACAGGGTTTATTGCATTGGTTGGAAGAAAATGAGTACGAATCGATCAAGCAGTTAATTGGTAGTATGAGTCAAATGAATTGCCCAGATCCGACCGCTTTTGAACGGGTACAGTACATGAGGGCCCTGCAAAGTTACGAACCTGTTTGGAAACGTTTTCAAACCACCAGCAAATAAAAGTGGGAAGCTTTTTTCAGTGATCAGTAATCAGTAATCAGTAATCAGTGAACTGAAAACTTAAGTAGATAGGCGTTAAAAATTATCAGACACCCCCCTTATCAAGGGGGGCAGGGGGGATCGACACCCCCCTTATCAAGGGGGGCAGGGGGGATCGGCACCCCCCTTATCAAGGGGGGCAGGGGGGATCGGCACCCCCCTTATCAAGGGGGGCAGGGGGGATCGGCACCCCCCTTATCAAGGGGGGCAGGGGGGATCAAACCTAAAATCCATTTTTAATTTAATTATAACCAGCTACTTAACTGAAAACTGAAAACTTACATCTGATCACTGATAACTGGTAACTGACAAAAAAATCCCAGAGGATATAGCCATGAACGAGAATCAAAACAAAAAAATCGGTATTCTGACCAGTGGTGGCGATTGCCCGGGGTTAAATGCGGTAATTCGTGCCGTGGTAAAAGCATCAAAACTAAAGGGTTGGGATGTGTACGGCATCCCCTACGGAACCGACGGTTTTATGCAGATTGCCGAGGGAAAATATCACCCCCAAGATTTGATCCTGACTCACCATGGCTATAACCTACCCGGAATATTGAAAGGATTAGACGTTTTGCAGTTTCTTAGTGGTAGTGTCCTGGGTTCTTTGAGCAAAGGACATCCCGAAAACCCAGAAATTGCCGCGAAAATCCTACAAGGATACGAAATGCTAGGATTAGATGCTCTGATCGTCGTCGGGGGCGATGGGAGCATCGATATCATCTACGATCTCGCCCAGAAAGGCAATTGGAATATTATCGCGGTTCCCAAAACCATCGATAATGACGTTCCCTATACGGAATGGTCCGTCGGTTTTACCACTGCCGTCGATATCGTCACCCAAGCTTTGTATGATCTCACCTTTACCGCCGCTAGTCACGAAAGGGTGATGATTGTGCAGGTGATGGGTAGAGATGCTGGTCATTTAGCCCTTCATGCGGGGATTGCCGGGGGAGCCGATGCGATTTTTATTCCCGAATTAACCCCTGCTCTCACTCCCGCAATCATCGACGGTTGTTGTCATCATTTGGCACAATTACGCGCTCAAGGTCGTAAATTCGCTCTCATTGTCATTTCTGAGGGGGTTAAAAACGAAGATAACCAAAAAGAGAAGTATATTGCCGATTATTTAGAAAAATTAATAGTTGACAAAACTAGCTCTTTATGCGTGACCGATCCCGTCTTCTGTTATCTCAATTCCATGGATGTGCGGGCCATGTCCTTGGGACACCTGCAAAGAAGTCGTCCTCCTTTGTCCATGGATCGACTCTTAGCCACGGCTTTTGGCATTAAGGCGGTAGAATTAATTGAACAGGGTAAACTCGATCGCGTGGTGATTTGGCGCGGGGGACAAGTGCGTAGTTTGCCCCTGAAACCAGTGATCAAAATTATTAAAAAATGTCATCAAGAAAATCGCTGTGCCTATCCCGTGGATCCTGATGGTTTTATTGTCAAAACAGCCCGTTCTTTGGGAATTTACCTAGGGGAAAATACCACAACCGAGACGGCAGTGGTTCCGCAAGCTGTGGGGGTGTTAGTTTAGTTATAATAAAGCGAGAAGGGTTGCTCATACCTTCTCGCTTTATTAATTGGTTAAGATATTTAATTCTGCTAATTTTACTTGCAATAATTTACTGTATTTTATGGCTTTTCTAAGTAATCTGTCATCGGTGGTTAACAATACATCTATTCTAGCATATTCAGCACAAGCGATATGAAAAGAATCATAAAGATCAAATCCTAAATATATAACCAATACTGTTTAACTGTTGTCCCATTCTTCATCACTAATACCCGCTTATTTGAGAATTTCCTTAACTAAATCTGTAGAGATTTCTTGATTTCCATGAGGGTTAGGGATGCGAATTTTATGTTGACCCTTTTTCATAAATTGATATTTACTACCAGAAAAAAGTCCTGTGTAACCTAAAGCTTTCAATTTTCTGATTAATTTTCTGCGAGAAATTGCTGATGGCATAACTAAACTTCTGCAACTGTTGTAACTTTAATTTCTAATCCATCTATGATAGGTAAAGGGTCGCCATCTTGTAATTTTAAAATGATCCATTCTTCTAGAACTTCTAGTAAGTCTTGACGGCATTCTTCAACGGTCAAGCCATTTCCCCAAACGCCTTGAAAGCCTTCTATTTCAGCAAACCAAGTACCGTCATTTAGCCTTTTGTATTGTGCTTGCTGTAAGGCTTTTTCACAATAATTGAGTAAGATCATTTTCTTCTCTAAATCTCCATAATATGTAACTACAAGGATTATAAAGCAAATAATATAGTGGTACAGGCAAGATGCCTGTAACAGACTGGAAGCTTGTACTACTATTTAAGGCGATCGCATTTAATCCCTGTCAAATCATAGAATTATTCTGCCATCAAATCATAGTCCATCATTCAATCATTCCAATCACAGTCAAGACTATTTACCCCCAATCCCATCACACAAACCCCTATCCTCCTCCCTAGCATCAGAATTAGGATTGTGCAAATAAACCCGCACCCAATCGCAACTACGCCTCATTAAAGCGTTTAAGTCCTGCATCGCCCTACAATCCTTCTGTATCCTCACAAAGAAGTCTAAACCAAGATTAACGGGATTTTAGGATTAACTGGATTATTTACTTGGAAACTCCTGACAATCTTTTAAGATTGAGCATCCTGAAAATCCTCTAATCCTCAAAATCCTGATACTGACTATTTACCCCCAATCCCATCACACAAACCCCTATCCTCCTCCCTAGCATCAGAATTAGGATTCTGCAAATAAACCCGCACCCAATCGCAACTACGCCTAATGAAACCATCTAAACCCCAACCGTATTCTCCATTCCACAGTTTGATTGTGTCGTCATCACTACTGGTCGCTAAAGTCTTACCGTCGCTGCTAAAACTCACACTATTGACATTCCCATTATGCCCTTCTAAGCGATTATATTCCCTTCCTTCAGTCAGAACCTTCTGTAAAGCATCCATTACCTTTGTGTCACTTACCTCATATTTCTGTAAAATTTTTCCTGCCTTAATCATTTCAACAAAAGCTTCTAAATCTTTCCCCCCTTCATTAAAGAGAGACAAGGAATAACGACCGAGAGAATTTGCTAAACTAAAGCTAATCTTAACTCACTTTCATCCATATCCGTTAACATCTTGCTATACTGATCATGGATTTTTCCTAAACTGGGATAAGGACTTAATTTATCTAAAAAATCCGCCCGCATTGTCATCACAATTTTAACTAAACTATCATTCTTTTCAATTAATTTAATCAAACTTTTAATAAAAATATCCCTTTCTGTCTTCGGTGTACGAGTGAATAATTCCTCAAATTGGTCAATAAAAATAAACCATAAATCAGAATTATTTTTTAATTCTTCAACCACCTTAATTAAAGTATCTTCCTTAACAGCTTGTGCTAATTTTGCTTGGGATTGTTTATATCTATTTGCCAAAAGACAACCATAAAAAGACTCAAAGGGATTAACATCAGGAACAAAAGTTAAATTAACCAATCTATTCGCGCCAAAATCATCCTTTAACTTAGGAATTAAACCCGCTTGCACGAGAGAAGATTTACCACTTCCTGACGCACCTAAAAGCAATAAAACATTCTTTGGCTTTAAATAATCGGTTAACTCAATAATCCAATTATCTCGCCCAAAAAACCTATCCTTATCATCTACCTCAAACTTCCTTAAACCCAAATAAGGTGAACCCGTAATTAAAGTTTGAGACTGAATCTCAACTCCTGACTTTTGGGTGATAATATATTGATTGATTACACCCCCACTAATATCACCCGCAATTCCCTTAAATTCACCATCACCGATAAGACCTTTAACATCACCCCCTATTTCTGAATAATAACTTTTATCAGTCATTTTTGCTACCCCAAAATTATTCTTTTAAAGTTAACTTTAAATTGCAGTTTTAAAACTAGAAATCTTTAAGGACTTCCTACTAAACCAAACAATTTAGCCAAACCGCCTAAAATCGTTACAATTAAAGCAACTAAAATCCCTCGACTGACAAACTCTTGATTCTCTAATCGCTTTTCCAAGCTATCAATTTTTCCCTCCAGACGCTTCTCAACACCATCAATTTTTCCCTCCAGACGCTTCTCGACACCATCAATTTTTTCCTCCAGACGCTTCTCGACACCATCAATCTTTTCCTTCAGACGCTTAATTTCACCTTTAACTTCACTAAGTTCAATCTTAATATCAGTAACATCTTTTTGAAGATTGTCTAACTTTTGATTGATTTGAATTAGAAAATCTTTAAGTTCTACCTCAACAGTAATTGACATAAATTTCCCTCCTAAATAATCCTCAACTAATTAATGTTCTGACTAATATTTCCACCACTAATATTTCCTGCAATTCCCTTAAAAGTGCCATCTCCCACCATTCCCTTAATATCACCACCAACATTAATATTATACTTACCTGCGGCAAATTCTTCAGGTTCTAATTGCTTGAGTAATGCTTCTGCTGTCTTAATAACCTCTGCATCTCTATCAATTTTTGCTTCAAGTAACTCTTCTTTGAGCAGTGTTTTTACCCCCTCTGAATCTGGTTTTTTCTCATGTTTATCGACGATATCACTATCATCTGTTTTCCCTTGCTCTGCAAACTTCTTCTTAATCAACGCTTTTAAACCCTCATAAGCATCCTTAACCGCTGTTCCCGCCGTATCCTTAGCAGCAGCAACCGCACCAGCAGCCAACGCAGCGAGAATTAGAGAAATCGGTTCCATTGCCTGAGACTCCAAATTAGATATTGCTGACTCAATCTTAGATCAAAGCAAAGTATCTGAAGCGATTATGACGCAGGTATTGGGCGCGGATGGCTTGCTCGTCGCGGTTGTTGGCTACTACTGCCAGTTGCACATAGGTGGGATAGTAGCGACAGAAGGTGTAAATCCCACTGTCATCGATGTCCTGCTTGTTCGGTAAAAATCGTTCGCACCGAGCGATGATTTCGACGGGATAGCCGAAAATCTGGACAAAACTAGGCGTAGCAGTCCTCTGGATGCGCCCAATCAAGCGCACACTCAGCATGAGAAACGTTGTCATGAAAATTACTCAAATTCACTTTAACCTAGATTTGTAAAAGTTGGGTTAAATTATCTCAAGGGAACAAAACCGGCTTTTTCAATTAATTTCTGTCCTTGATCGGTTAATAATAAATCAGCGTAGGCTTCCCCCGCTTGTTCGTCTAATTGACCATTTTGTTTGATAATAACAAAAAGACGACGGGTGATCGGGTATTCTCCCTTTTGAAAAGCTAATTCGTTCAGTTGATTACGCTTCTGGGGACATTGGGAAGACGGGATCGAAGGTTCTTGGTAGGGGGCAACTAATTTATTTTCGCTTTTACCGAGGGGTAAAGTTTTAATTCTACACTGGGGAACTACTTCCGGTGCAGAAGCATAGTAAATTCCTCCCAAATTTTGGGAAACTTTTCTGAGAGCGGGAGTCGTGCTATAAACGTACTGAATATTATCCCCAAAATCGGCTTTTTCTAAAACCTGATCGATAAAAAATTCCACGGTTCCCCCATCTTCCTTGCGTCGGGAATAGGGAATAATGGCTAAATTAGGCCCGCCCACTTGCCGCCAATTGCTAATTTTTCCTGTATAAATATCTTTTAACTGGGTAATTGTTAGACCGGAAACTGGTAAATCGGGATGAACTGCGATCGCAATTCCATCGATAGCCACGGGAACCTCTTTTAAAGTCAATCCCCGTTGTTGAGCGCGTTGTATTTCCTCATCTTTGAGCGCTCGAGATGCTTGGGAAAAAGCCAATTGATTCTCGATTAACATCCGAATACCGCTGCCGGTGCCGGGGGTTCCCGCAGTGGGATCGGTATAGACGAGTCGAAATTTCGGCCAGACTTGCTGAATAATAAAGTCCACTTCCTTGCGGATTGGGGCCCAAGTGGTACTTCCCCCGTAGTTAAATAATCCTTCCGGGACATTTTTAACCGCAGCTAACGTTTCGGAAATTTGATTATTTGAGGAGGAGGAGGAAGATGAATTAGATCGATCATTGAGATTGGGAAAGGTTTTGTTGAGCAACCACCAAGCAATTCCTCCTAAAAGTGCCGATGTCACCATGACCGTCAACAGCAGGGCAAGAATTTCATTTTTCTGGGACATAAAATCAGGATCAGGATGCGGAATATTTTAATGATAATCCCAGCTTTTGTTAATCACCCTAACTTTTACAATTCTGTCAGCTTGTGCCAAGGGTTAAGGATAAACCATAGAGACACCAACAACAGAAAGGAGAGGACAGATTCGATGAACCCGCATGGGTTACGCTACCCCTAAACCATCCTACAAAAGTTGTGCCTCCCTACTTAACTGATAACTGAAATCCACAACACCCATCCGACTCCCGACAACGAAAAAAAATCCTAGAGGACATAATCATGAACGAGAATCAACACAAAAAAATCGGTATTCTGACCAGTGGTGGCGATGGCCCGGGGTTAAATGCGGTAATTCGTGCCGTGGTGAAAGCATCAAAACTAAAGGGTTGGGATGTGTACGGCATTCCCTACAGAACCGAGGGTTTTATGCAGATTGCCGAGGGAAAATACCACCCCCAAGATTTGATCCTGACTCACCGTGGCCATAAACTACCTGGGATAGAGGTTACCCCAGACATTGCCAATTTGCTCCACTTATGGCAGTGGTCTTATATGTTGTGAGATAAGCTGTACTGAATTTAAACTGCGTATTGAAAATTTTAGTACAAATGTTCGAATTACTTCTCCCCGCTCCGCAGCTCCGGCGCTCCTCTACAATCTTAGCGAGTAATTTAGACGGTCAACAGCTGAGGAAATTTTCCTTTTGGGGGGTGAGGAGTCGGTCGTCAATAGCAAATTGGATTATATTTCATCTTGATGAGAAAGGCTGTACTTAAAAAAATATGGTATGATGGGGAATTGTCAGTTTTACGAAAGCCGATGAAAACGGAAGAGATTATCAAATCAATCGAAGCCGAGTATCTCAAGAGCGATCTGCCCATTATCCATGTCGGTGACACGATCCGGGTAGGGGTGCGAATCGTCGAAGGAGATAAAGAGCGGATTCAGCCCTACGAGGGCATTGTCATCGCCAAACGCCATGGCGGTATCAACGAAACGATTACAGTACGCAAAGTCTTCCAGGGTGTGGGGGTAGAAAGAGTCTTCCTGCTCCACTCGCCACGGGTTGCCAGTATCAAGATCATCCGTCGTGGTAAAGTACGTCGGGCGAAACTCTACTATCTGCGCGATCGGGTTGGCAAAGCCACCAGAGTCCAAGAACGTTTCGATCGCCCCCTCTAAAAAATTTCCGGCGACAGCCTAACCAAGAAAGTTGCTTAATCGCCAACAACTACGCTATAGTGAATAAAGGCCTTAAAAAAGCCAAATAGTTTAGCGAATGGGCGCTCTTAGTTCAGTTGGTAGAACGCAGGTCTCCAAAACCTGATGTCGGGGGTTCAAGTCCTCCAGGGCGCGTTTGGTAATCACCAAGCCGATAATTGCAAAGCACATAATCTCAATGTCTGAGGGTTAGTGTGGGTTGTCCGGTGAAAATGATAAGTTAAGGATAGCCTGAGTATCATTTTAAGGAGTAGCGATCGTGGCCAAAAAAGAAACCCTAGAAAAAGACGTGAGCGACAAGAAAGAGGGAAACTCCTTTCAGGTCAAGGAATTCGTCAATGAAACCAAAGAAGAACTCGCCAAAGTCGTCTGGCCTTCCCGTCAGCAACTTTTGAGTGAATCGGCGGCGGTGATGTTAATGGTGACTTTGGTGGCCACTCTCATCTATCTGATTGATAAATTCTTTGCCTGGGGTGCGGGGAAGGTGTTCCCATGAATCTAGAAGAAGAGCAGTTTCCCGAAGAACTCAATCTTAGCGGCCTACCGAAAAAACCCCGTTGGTATGCCGTGCAGGTGGCTTCCGGTTGTGAGAAACGGGTCAAAGCTAATTTGGAACAGCGCATCCACACCCTCGATGTGGCCGATCGCATTCTGCAAGTCCAGATTCCCCAAGCGGCCACCGTCAAAGTCCGCAAGGATGGTTCACGGCAACACGGCGAGGAAAAAGTCTTCCCCGGTTATGTCCTGATCAGAATGATCATGGATGATGACGCTTGGCAGGTGGTCAAAAACACCCCCCACGTGATCAACTTTGTCGGGGCCGAACAAAAACGCCACTACGGACGCGGCCGCGGTCACGTCACTCCGCTACCCCTGAGTATGTCAGAAGTCGATCGCATCTTCAAACAAGCTGAGATTCAAGAACCCGTCGTCAAAATCAATATGGAGGTTGGCGATCAGATCTTGGTTCTATCCGGTCCATTTAAGGACTTTGAAGGGGAAGTGATCGAAGTTAGTCCCGAGCGCGGCAAACTCAAGGCCCTGCTCTCCATTTTTGGTCGGGATACCCCGGTTGAATTGGAATTTAATCAAGTCGAAAAACAAAACTAAATCATGGCTAAAAAAGTCGTCGCAATTATTAAACTAGCTTTACCTGCTGGTAAGGCTAACCCTGCTCCTCCGGTGGGACCTGCTTTAGGTCAACACGGGGTAAATATTATGGCGTTCTGTAAAGATTACAACGCTAAAACCGCCGATCAGGCTGGCATGATCATCCCTGTGGAAATCTCCGTTTTTGAGGATCGGAGTTTTACCTTTGTCCTCAAAACTCCCCCCGCTTCCGTTCTCATCCGCAAGGCGGCCGGTGTGGAAAGAGGTTCCAACGAACCCAACAAGAAATTTGTCGCCACCATTACCCGCGACCAATTACGCGAAATCGCCCAGACTAAACTGCCCGATCTTAACGCTAACGACATCGAAGCGGCCATGAATATTGTGGCGGGAACGGCCAGAAATATGGGTGTCAAGATCTCAGACTAAATCTTATTACGGGGAGAAGTTAAGCTTCGTTATTACCCAAGGAGCAACAAATCAGATGGTAAAAAAAGTTTCACGACGTTTGCGAGATGCCCAGGCTAAGGTAGAAAATAAAGCCTACGAGCCATTAGAAGCACTGACATTATTAAAGGAATTAGCAACGGCGAAATTCGACGAAACCGCCGAAGCTCATATTCGTTTAGGTATCGATCCTAAATATACCGACCAACAACTGCGGACAACGGTAAGTTTACCCAAAGGAACCGGACGCACGGTGCGAGTAGCGGTGATTACTCGCGGGGAACAGGTACAGGAAGCGAACAACGCCGGGGCCGATATCGTTGGTTCGGAAGAATTAATCGAAGAAATCGCCAAGGGGATGATGGATTTCGAGGTGTTGATCGCCACCCCCGATATGATGCCAAAAGTGGCGAAATTAGGTCGTCAACTCGGTCCACGGGGTTTAATGCCCTCACCGAAAGGGGGAACCGTAACCACGGATTTAACGGGGGCGATCTCTGCGTTTAAAGCGGGTAAATTGGAATTCCGGGCTGATCGCACCGGGATCGTTCACGTTCAATTTGGCAAAGCTTCTTTTAGTGCCGAGGATCTGTTAATCAATTTGAAAGCTTTGCAGGAAACGGTGGACAGAAACCGTCCTTCCGGGGCCAAAGGTCGTTACTGGCGTACAGTTTACGTTTCTTCTTCTATGGGGCCATCGATTCAAGTGGATATTAGCACCCTGCGGGATCTGAAATTAGCAGAAGCCTAACTACAGTTATTTTTCTTTGAAAAGGCCTCCAAGTAATTGGGGGCCTTTTTTGGGGATTTTATCTATTCTAAGATCATTGATTTTCATTTTTGGGTTCTTCTATAATCAATACAGCATGATATTGTCCTTCTTTTAAATTTGAGGGAACTTGTACGGTTAATTGACCTTCATTGTTAACGAATGCTTCAACCTCAATGGTTTTCATGTTAACATATCTCTCTTTATTTTCTGCTATAATCTTAACGGTATAAGCATCTTTATCTGCTAAAGACCGAGCATACTTTCCTCTGACTGCACTTTTTAAATGAGACTCCGTTAAAACCTCAGAATAATCATCTAACATTTCATCATCTTTGAGGGTATCATTCATTACTTTGTTCATAGATTTTTCTTTCATGTTTAGTTACTCTCCTAGCACTAATGATTCTGATATTTCTTTGTCTTTCAGTATGAACAACTAAAAGCAAGCGGTTTTGACTAGAATAACCAATTGTCAAAAAAACGATCTTCTAGGATTGGATGAGTAGGATCATCTAAAGTCAAAGAATAGGTATCTTCAAAGACAGTTTTAGCCTCATTAAAAGAAATATCGTGTTTTCTCAGATTTATCTCAGCTTTGTCTTTATCCCATTCAAAATTAGTCGTCATCATCTTAATTATACACAATAAATAAAATAAGTGGTATAAAAATCGCCCACCCTACTATGGTAAACCGTTAGTTAACTAAAGTGCGCTCGCCTTTGGCTAGATACTTTCGGGATCGCTCTGTCTTGATGTTTATAGCTGTTGGAAAAAAAACAATAAATTTGTGATACTGTTATCATTTTGACAAGTTATTGATGTTCTTTCTCAAGAAGATCGTCTATAGCGGTTCTCGCATCTGTGCGGCACACTTAAACCTTTGCTGATTAAGCTGTTCAGGATCGGGAATGTACCTCTTGTGAATCAGAAACGCTATATTATTAGAAACAAGATTAGAACAAAAGAAACAAAAACAAGAACCTTATGCTTGATCAGATTGGGAAACCACAAAAGCACGAAGAACAACCACAGACAGCCAAGAGAAGAACGAACTGAACAATTAATGAATGCTTGTTTCCCTAATTTTTCTGGTGCAATTAATTGGGAATTTCTGACCGATCGCACCTGGATCGTTCACGTTCAATTTGCTAAAGCTTCCAAAGGCCTCCAAGTAATTGGGGGTGTTTTTTTGGATTGATCGCCCGATTGATATAGAATCAAAAGGCTACACTCAAGATTAATCGCTTGAATTATTCTCTTGTATCTGTTCTTAAAGCCAGCGTGTGGATTGTAGATTCCCCTAATACCCGTATTTTAGCCCCTAGTGCGATCGCTCTTGGTAACTTTGATGGTTTGCACCTAGGTCATCAAACCGTCCTACAGCCAATTTTTCAGGATGAACCCGCGTATCCCACCGTTGTTAGTTTTACTCCCCACCCGCGGGAATTTTTTACGCGAGAAAAATGGCAGTTATTAACTCCTCTAGGGGAAAAGGTGGAAGTTTTAGAGAATTTAGGCGTTAAACAATTAGTTTTACTGCCTTTTTCTGCTCAATTAGCTTCCCTGACTCCCTTGGCTTTTATCGAACAGATTTTAGTAGCAAAATTACAGGCTAAATCGATCAGTGTTGGTCAAGATTTCCGCTTCGGTTATCGTCGTCAAGGTACAGCGGAAGATTTATTACAGATCGCCTCTCAATTTAACATTAAAGTCGAGATTGTTGCTTTAAAAAACTGTGGGACGGGTCGAATTAGTAGTTCCCTAATTCGTCAAGCTTTGGCAGCAGGAAACGTTGAGCAAGCCAGACAAATGTTAGGTCGTCCCTACAGTTTAACCGGTCGTGTGGTCATCGGGCAACAACTGGGCAGAACATTAGGTTTTCATACCGCTAATCTACAGGTTCCTCCCGATAAATTATTGCCGCGACTGGGGGTTTATTGCGGTTGGGTGCATCTCGATGCTTCTCACTTACCAGCAGTTTTGAACATCGGTTATCGTCCCACAATCGAGGGAAAAACTATCAGTGTGGAAATCCATTTATTGGATTGGTCGGGCAATGTATATGATCGCATTTTAACGATGGATTTAGTGCAATTCCTGCGACCAGAACAGAAATTTAATTCTCTCGATCGATTAAAAAATCAGATCGAGATAGACTGCAATCGCTCTCGGTTAATTCTAACTTCTGTAACCGACAACTCCTAATATTTTTGGTATTCTCTTTCCACTTTACCCACCGCTTTCAATAAAGGAGAATCAAGGGGATCGATCCAATCAGCTACTTCTCGCGCTAATCCTAGGGTAACAATGCCTTGAGACGGTGGTAATTGACCAGCTAAAGCCTGACTTTTGATGGTTTTTAGGACAGAAATTAAACCCTCAATCCGAGTCGATCTTTCTGTTTTCTGCATCTGTTCGGCCACGGTAATAGCTTGGTCAATTGATTGAATTAATTCCCTCATGTTCGTTTCCATAATATTCTAGCGACAGGAAAGAGATGTAACGGTTATTGCTCGCCCCTCTCCCCATTTTATATTGGCATCTCGCGAGTCTTTAATAAAAGTTTGCTGACCACCACCGGGATAACAATCAGCCGGATTCTGGGGGGCGACAATTCCTTGATAAACCGTTGTTCCCGCCGGTAAAGTCACCGATACCACTTTGGTCGCTTGATTGGGAGGATTCCACTTTTGATCGAGGGCTAAATTTCTGATCACCTCCACATTGGTGGTATATTGATCCGTGGTCAGAAAACGACCTTTTTTGCTATTTTCGTCACTATAATAACGGAAAAAAGTCTGGGGTTTTTCTAGGGTAACTGCCTGACATTCACTATTGCGAAAAGTGACGGCAATATCTGGAGGGAGGGGACAGGAAGGAGCCTGATCTTGAGCCAATATTTTCCGAGAATTGAAAGTCAAATTTTCGGGTAAACTATTGGTTAATGTACTGGCTGCGATGCCTAAAACAAGACTAAAAACGAGCGAACTGGCTTTCATCTTCATCGATATAAGAGAAATTCCTCCCGATTTTATCAGACTGAACCGACTGAAAATCTTGATTTCGCCCACGGGCAACAATTCTTAACTAATTTTCTCCCTGCTGGCCACCCTAACCCTGATTAGCTCCCTAGCAGAAAATTTCCCGCCATTGTCTCTCAACTTTCCTCGCTAGTGTGGGCAAATTAGGAAAAGAATCGTTAAGATCAAAAAAACTTAACATTAATCTTCTTGACAAAATACCCCATTTGTGCTATGAGAGACGCTATTGATATTTTGATGGAAAATTTGAGCCAGAGCATCGTCGGCCAAACCAAATCGATTCGCATTGTGCTGGTGGCTTTACTCAGTGGTGGCCACGCTCTCCTGGAAGATGTCCCCGGAGTCGGCAAAACCCTGTTAGCCAAATCCTTAGCGCGTTCCATTAACGGTCGTTTCCAACGGGTACAATGCACCCCCGACCTCCTCCCCAGTGATATCACAGGAACCACGATTTGGAACCCCAACAGTCGGGAATTTGAATTTATCCCTGGCCCCGCTTTTGCTAACGTCCTCTTGGCCGATGAAATCAACCGGGCCACCCCGCGCACCCAATCGGCACTTCTAGAAGTCATGGAAGAAAAACAAGTTACCATCGATGGAGAAGCGCGGCCAGTCCCCCAACCCTTCTTTGTGATTGCCACCCAAAATCCGATCGAATATCAAGGCACTTTTCCGCTTCCAGAAGCGCAAATGGACCGTTTTGCCGTTTGCCTGAGTTTGGGTTATCCCAGCGCCACAGAAGAATTAAAAATGTTACAAAGACAGCATTCTCAAGAGACGGTTAAATCCCTAGAAGCTTGTATTTCCCTAGAACAGGTGGGAGAATTGCAAAGATTAGTCAGTCTGGTCCGGGTAGCTCCCACTTTACAGCAATATATCGTCGATTTAGTCCGCGCTACCCGTGATCACGAAGATATTAGTTTGGGAGTCAGTCCCCGGGGTTGTGTGGTTTTGCAAAAAGCAGTTCAAGCTTACGCTTTCCTCGAAGGTCGCGATTATGCTATCCCCGATGATGTTAAGTTGATTACTCCCTACGTCTTCTGCCATCGTCTGATTCCTAGTCACGGTCGTCAAGCTAAAGCGATCGTGGAAAGACTTCTGCAATCGGTGGCGATCGAGGATCGCATCTGTGCCTGAACTACTTTGAACCCCTAGAGGAGAGAATTGTCGCGATCAAAATTCCTAGCGGGGGAATAACAACGACTAGCAATTAAACCCAAAACTAACCACCAGAGGGTACTAACCTGGGGACGATACCAAACTGTATCAAAAAAACCGTGGGCAAGAATTCCAGCCATAGTGGCAATTGCCCCGATTAACCAAAAGCCTTGACTATCCATTTTATCGCGTAAAAGTTTAATTTGATGGATGCCTTGGCCGATAGTTGTAACTAATAACCAGAGGAAACAGGTAAAACCAATAATTCCCGTTTCTACCATGATTTCTAATAGCACAGAATAGGCACTTAAAGCCGTGTATTTTGGCTTCATGAATAGGGGATAAATTTTCTTAAAAGCATCATTACCCGGTCCGATGCCCAAAAGCGGATAAGTTTGAATCATGCGAATAACTGCATCCCAAACATTAATCCGAAAGTTATTACTACTATCTTCCCGGCCCGCGAAAATACTCATCACCCGAATTCGCAGCGGCTCCACCAATAAAATCGCCCCTAAAACCACCACGGCTAAACCACCTAAAACTAAGGGTAAAAGCCAGGTTTGCCAAAATAAAGGTAGATAATTTTTGAACCAATAAAATAATAGCAATAAGAAGACAATTCCTAGGACTATCAAACCAATCCAACCGCCACGACTCTCGGTAAAAAATAAACAAGCACCATTGGCTAAAGTTAGTAAAGCCGCTAAAATTTTCGGTAGCCATCCCTGCCACACAAACAAGGCTGCAGCGCTAAAAGCAATACCTGGAAATAAATAACTAGCTAATAAATTAGGATTACCGAGATAACTATAAACCCTAGTATCCCCCGCTAATTCTGAAGTGGGATCGTTCCAAGTTGCTAACTGTTCCGCACCAAAAATTTGCTGACGAATGCCGTAAACGCTCACTGCTAAGGCGGTTAAAACTAAAGTAGTCAGAATCCAATTTGTTAGGCGTTGTGAGCGCATAATTCGGGCAGTAAAGGCAAAAAAGATCAGATTGAGAGTTAATTTAATTAATCCTTCCAAAGCTGCGGTTTTAACGGGAGAAAAAGCCGTAGAAACCGTGGCAATTCCCCAGTATAAAAGCACTAAAATGTGAATCGGTGTCACCCCGATTTTGCCTTCATCCACAAGGGTTAAGAGTAGCCAATAACCCGCTATTGCTAACAATAAAAAACCGATTTGACTGGTGGAGAAAAACGGAGCGGTGGCGATAAGAAGAGAGATTAACAGCGCACCCATCAGTTCTGTCCACTCCACAAACCGGCTACCCTGTCGCCATTGACTAAAAAGGCCGACGAAACGATGCAGATAGCTATATTTTGACCAAGAAGCGGGCGAAAAGTTCAATAGGGTGATTTGTTTCCAAAAAGCATTCATAGGGTTTTTAGTTGCGGTTGTCACCATCACACTTTGATTAAGATACCGATTGTATCTTAATTGTTGACTCTTGGGACCCAAAAGAGTTTCAGTCTGGTGTCTTAGGGCAGCTTCACACAGTCAAAACCTAATAGCATAACCAGTCTAAGCATGGGGTGAACGTATAGCTTGACCTAAACGAGTTAAGCCTGGGGAACAGTCAAAACGATCGAGATGTACTTCAATAAATGATAGACGATCGATGTTACCCTGGGCAATCGATAAAGCCTTTTCTAATTCCCCTTCTGTCCTGACTTGACAACTCCAACTTTCCCCGTTAAATACTGCCGGTAATTGGTGATATTTCCACGGTTGTAGATCATTATACATATTATCCTGAATTACCCGCTCGATCGTGTAACCATCATTGTTAATTAAAAAGATAATTGGATTGAGATGGTGGCGGATAATTGTCGAAAGTTCTTGGGCAGTCATTTGAAAAGCACCATCCCCCACAAAGACGATAGGACGAGTGTTTGGTGCGGCAAAAGCTACTCCTAAACAGGCGGGAATTGAATAACCAATAGAGAGATAAAATGCTTGACCAATAAAGTCGGTTTTTTGAGGCATTAATAAATCAATCGTGGCAATAATTGCGTCCCCTGTATCGGAAATAACAAAAGATTCTTGAGCGATAAAATGATTCATTCGCTCATAAAAACGAGCATTAGTTAATTTTTGCTCTGGCACGGCGATGAATTCTAAATTATTTAATTCGGCCGCGGGTTTAATTTCTAGTGTTGCCGCTTCTTTGTGACTTAGTTTATCAATTAAACAATCGATAAAATCCCCTAGGAATACCGGTTGATAGAAGTGATGTTTAATTTTTACTTTCTCAGAGTTGGCATTAATCAAATTATTGGGATTTAAATTAGCCGTAAATCCCCCTAAATTCATATCGGACATGATTGCCCCTAAACAGAGGACACAATCGGCATTTTCCACCCGTTGACTAACGTATTCGCGACTTAATGCTCCCACATAAGTGCCGATAAATTGCGGCAACATTTCCGAAATTGACGACTTACCTAAAATAGTGGTGGCTAAGGGATAACCCGTTACCTCTAAAAGTTTCAGCAACTTATCTTGGAGTTTAAACCGATGGAATTCTACTCCCGCTAAAATAATTGGTTTTTCCGCTTTTTCTAATAAAAAAAACGCTTCTTCCACTGCTTCTTCTAAAGCGGCAGCATCCGTGAGATTATCGGTTAAATAAATTGGATTTTCTGAGGGGATACAGGGACGATAGACTAGATCCCGGGGAATTTCGACATACACAGGACGTTTATGATGCAAACAAGCTGCTAAAGTTTGATCGATTTGGCTGGCTGCTTGGGCAGAATTAGTGAGAATAACCGAGGCAACCGTGACTTTTTCCATGATCGAAAATTGCAGATTATAATCGCCCGTGGTGTGGTGTAATAATAAATTATCCCGGCGAATCGAGCGATCAGAAGCTCCACTAATTACCACCAGGGGAACTCTTTCAGCGTAAGCACCGACCACAGCATTAACCAGGCTAAATCCCCCGACTCCGTAGGTGACACAGACAGCACCCATCCCCTTGACTCGCGCGTAGGCATCGGCGGCATAACCTGCGTTAAGCTCATTACAGGTGCAAACTAATTCGATCGGACTTTCCACCAAAACATCCATCAAATCGAGGACATAATCCCCCGGCACCCCAAAAATATGATTAACCCCTAAATTATGGAGACGCTGGAATAAATATTCGCCGATGGTGATCATAGCAATTTTCTCGCAAAGATGAGCAGGGTGTCGGTGCGGAATTTTCCCTACTCACTTTCAGCCAAAATGCCGACCGCTCTTGTTAGGAAAAGACCGACTAACTTAGATAAGTAGATGGTTATATTCCTCTTGTCTTAATGATTCAGGAATACAAGCTCCTTGAGATTTATTCCGCAAAAGTTGATTATTTTCTCTTGCGTTATGATAATGCCCTCCCCCTTATTACGTCCATTAGTCGGATATTTCTTAACAAAAAGATAGAAAACTTAAAAGCGTCTGAAACAATTGATAGGTATAGTTTTGAAAGAAGTAATCTACTGGGGGGTCATGTGGAAAACTTATCCAGCCAGTTTTGTCCATCGCAGCTTTTTTTAAGTTTTTTTTAAGCTTTGGCTCCCCCTACAGTATGATCGATCTCTTAAAAAAACTTAACTTGACGCCTGGCATAGATGCGCTTAGACCAATGCCGAAAGTTGGTCATCTGTCTTTGGGAGTAGCCCCGCTGACGCTTCAGCAAAGGTTATACTGCTAATCAACTGCTATAGTACAAATTCAAGGACTAACCTGAACCTTCCGTTTCTGTGGGGTTAGTTGTCTTGGGAACTCTGGGAATTTTATCGAGATTCCAAAGACCCAAAAACTAAGCTGGCCTGAATTGAAATTATCTGAAAGATAATCCTTCTCTTAGTCTGTTTTTCCTCGCTTTCCGCCCATTTATTTCCATTTGCTGGTCATGTACAAAAAACTACTGTCTTTAACTCTTTTCCCTTTAGGAATTGCTTCCACTGCCTTGCTGCCAGTGTCACCTGCTCAAGCGGTCACGGTGGCCAGTGATTGGATTGGTGCCGCCACTCAAGGTGTTAGAAATCAACCCCAGGGACCGACGGTAGCTTCTCGGCTCTATGGCATCCTTGGCACTGCTATGTACGATGCTTGGTCAGCCTACGAAGCTACGCCCATTAGTACCGTTCTGGGAGATACTTTACAACGTCCTACGAACGAAAATACTCAAGCCAATAAACAGGAAGCGATTAGTTTTGCCGCCTATCGGGTGTTAACGGAACTGCTACCCACACAAACGGCTAATTTGACTGCTCGGATGAATAGTCTTGGTTACAACCCCAACAATACCAGCACCGATACCACTACGGCAGCGGGAATCGGTAACACCATCGCCGCCACACTGATGAATGCCCGTCGTAATGACGGTTCCAATCAGTTAAACAACTACGTTGATACCATCGGTTACAGCACCCCCAACACTCCCACTCAAGTGGTCGATATCGAACTCTGGACTCCAGAGAGTGTTCCCATCGATTCTGGTTCAGCACTACAGAGATATCTCACCCCCCACTGGGGAACGGTGCAATCCTTCTCCCTAACCGATAATGCTCAATATCGTCCCCCCGAAATCACCCGTTTTCTCCTAGATCCCAACGCTTCGGCGGATTTACAGGCGGGAACGATCACTCGGTCTAATGGTACAGTTGTTCCTATTAGTGCTGCTTCGGTGGGAGTAGATATTAATCCCGCTTTCATCCAGCAGGCGGTTGATGTGGTGGAATTGAGCGCCAATCTCACCGACGAACAGAAACTAATCGCCGAATTTTGGGAAGATGGCCCTGGAACCCCCTTTCCTCCGGGTACATGGATGGAGTTCGGGCAAGATATCTCCCAGCGGGATAATAATACTCTCGACGAAGATGTGCAGTTATTCTTCGCCCTCGGTAACGCGGTTATGGACGCGGGGATTGCCACCTGGGAAGCGAAACTATCCTATAATTCTGCCCGTCCCGTGCGCGTGATTCGTGAGTTAGGTCGCTTGGGTTTAATCGGGACTGACCGGGGTGATGGCGTATTTGTCATTGACGCTTGGGGCGGCCCCGGTTTAGGAACGAGAACTATTCCCGCTACCCAATTTCTCACCTACCAGAATCCCTTTGGTCCTCCTTCACCCCCCTTCGCCGAATATACCTCCGGCCATAGTGCCTTTAGTGCCGCCGGGGCGGAAATCCTGCGTCTTTTCACCGGTAGCGATGTCTTTGGTGGTTCTGTCACCTTTGCCCCCGGCACTTCGGCTTTTGAACCTGGTATCACTCCGGGTAGTCAAGTTACTCTCTTTTGGGATACTTTCTCAGAAGCGGCCGATGAAGCTGGTATTTCCCGTCGTTATGGCGGTATTCACTTCCTCGACGGCGATATTCAAGGCCGAATTTTAGGTCGCAGGGTGGGGGGAAGTGTTTGGAACCGCTCTCAATTTTTTATCAACGGTGGCGTTACTACTCCAGAAGCGGATAATGTTCTCGCCCTCTTGACCCTAGGCGGTATTTTCTGCCTAACACGCCTGATAAAAAGCAAAATTAAATAAAAATTCGACATTTTGCTAAATTTCCTAGAGACTTTGCCCCCAACGTCTCTATTTTACTTTCTCCCTAGTCTGCCCATCCCACAAGCCGAAAATAGGGAGATTGGCTCCGATCGCTTGTTATACTTGTCTAGGATAGAAATTACCGCTCCTCGCCCCTGACTGTTAATGATTTTTACTGAATTAGTTTTGCAAAATTTTGGACCCTACGCTGGTCGTCAAGTGATTAATTTACGTCCCGAAAAAGATAATAATCCCTGTCCAATTATCCTTTTAGGAGGCATGAATGGGGGCGGTAAAACTACTTTAATGGATGCGATTCGTTTGGCTTTGTACGGTGCGCGAGCGAAGTGTTCTACTCGCAATAATTTAAGTTATGCCGAGTTTCTCAGTCAAGCAGTTAATCATCAAGCTTCCCTCATCGATCAAGCGAGAATAGAACTGGCTTTTGAACATCTAGTTAATGAACAATGGCGACAATATCGTATCGTTAGATACTGGACAAAACAGCCTAAAGATGGTAAGGAGACCCTCGGTATTTTAGATGAAGATTGGCCCGATCCTGCCTTAGCCAATACTTGGGATGAATATATTGAAACTTTATTACCTTTGGGTATTTCTAACCTGTTTTTATTTGATGGGGAACAGGTAAAAGAATTGGCAGAACAGGATGTACCCCCTGACAGCGTTAAGGATTCAATGCAGACCTTATTAGGGTTAGAATTAGCGGAAAGATTAGCCGTTGATCTCGATATTTTAGCTAGTCGCAAGCGCCGGTTATTAGCAGCAGAAAATGAACTGGCAACTATTGAAGCAATCGAGAAAAAATTAGCCCAGTACCAAGAAGATTTAGAATTGGCTCGGCAGGAGATGGAAACTCAACAAAAAAATTTAGATTTAGTTAGAAATGATTTTGATGCAGTCTCGGATAAATTTCGCATTGATGGGGGCAAAATTGCCGCCGAAAGAAGTCAATTAGAAAGCAGAAAAAAGGATTTAGATAAAAAGTTAGATAAACAGAGAGAATATTTAGGTCAATTGGCGGGGGAATTATTACCATTAAAGTTAATTTTTCCTCTCCTAGAAGCCGCGAAAATTCAGGGGGAAAAAGAGCTAAAATTTCAATCAGCTAAAGTCGCTCAATCGGTTTTAGAATCCAGAGATAAAAAGTTACTGGCTTATTTAAAAAAACTAAATTTAACTTTAGAACAATTAGAGAATATTAGGGAGTTTTTAGAGCAAGAAAATCAGTTTTTAGCTGAGGATAACGAGTCTTTCGTTACCTCTTACTTAGATTTAGACGAGGAGGCGATCGAGTTATTAAATCGAGTCTTAACCCATCAATTACCGGCACAAATTAACCTCGCTCATCAAGCAATAGAACAATTAAGAAATCTGGAAGCTGACTTAGATAATTTAGAGCGAGAATTAGCAGTAGCAGCCTCTCCCGAAGAATACGAAACCCTGAGTAATAACTTAAAAACCGCTCAGAAAAAGTATCTAAATACTCAAGCAGAATACGAGCAAAGCCACAAAAATTATGAGGAAATCAAAAAGAAAATTGAGAAAACCAAAAAAGAATTATTTGCCTATAGTGAGAAAGCTTTAGAATCCCAAAGTAACGAACATATCGTCAATGCAATTGTCAAAGCACAGCAAACTTTAAAAGTATTTAAAGAACGCTTAACTTTAAAAAAATTAAATAGATTAGAGGGAGAAGTGGCGGAATGTTTTCGTTATTTATTGCACAAGTCCGATCTAGTTCAGAAAATAGCGATCGATGCTGATACTTTTGGTCTATCTCTCTTTGGTCCCGATGGACAAAATGTGCCTAAACACCGTCTTTCTGCTGGAGAAAAACAACTATTAGCGATCGCTTTTTTGTGGGGATTAGCGCGAGTTTCCGGACGAGATTTACCCATCGCTATCGATACACCTCTCGGACGTTTAGATTCTTCCCATCGCCACAATTTAGTTGAACGTTATTTTCCCGCTGCTTCCTCTCAAGTCATTCTCCTTTCTACCGATACAGAAATTGGACAAAATGAGCTACTCTTATTAGAAGAACAGGAAGTAATCGCCAGAAAATACCTGCTAGAATACAATTCCCAACAACGTCAAACCACTATTCACCCCAACCGCTACTTTTGGTAAAATTATGACTGAGATAAATTCCCCAAAAATCCTCCCTCGATTAACTTGAGACATCGGGTATTACTTTCGATTTTATCAGTCAATCCAAGCTTTTGGGGGGATCAGCACCCCCCTTATCAAGGGGAGATTAAGGGGGGTGCCATATTCAATTTAATTATAACCAGCTACTTAGTTATTAAGGCAGAGGCAATCAGAGCAATTATCTTTTTAACTTTTTAACTTGACCATTATGGGAAAAATAGAAGATTTACTGGCACAAATGAAGGCAGAATACCAGAAACGGGATCGGGAAAAACCGATGCCGTCCCCTTCTTCTCGCCAAGAAAAAGATCGTCCCCCGTCCGAATTTAAGGTTAATTATGCTGGTGATTTTTCTACCGATGCGCTTTTAAAAGCTTTAGCCTTAGAAAACCAAGAAAGGGAACAACAGGAGACAGCAGAAAAAGAAAAAGCGTCGGCATTAAAACAGCAGCGCAAGCGAGAAGCTTTAACTAGAAAGGCAAAGCAATGGTTAGATAAATTGGATGCCAAATCGGAGGAAGGACGCTGGTTCGAGGAGTTTTCCTATAGCTACGATTCTCCTTTAGAAGCGGCAATTACCTATCTAGAAGCTTTGGGAGAAGTGGATATTTCTAAATGATCAGGTCTAATTTAAAGTTGTGGGTAAATTGGCCGCATCAAAAACTCGATTATGCCACCAAATATTATCACCAGCTATAATATTTGTGCCATAACGAGGAACGATACCATAAACAGTGCCAGGGTCATAATCCAAAGCTTGACTGATGAGATTGTAGAGACGTTGTAGATCAAAACCCCGGGGGTCACAATGGGGATATTTTCCTTGATTAATCAGAAAACTATCGACGGCAAAATGGCTGACAATTTGCGGTAATTGTCCCGTTTGTAAGGCTGCGAGGAGATAATATTTCGCCGTTTGTTGGTATTGAAAATCGCTGTAACCGGGGAGGGTTTGCAAGCGTCCTTTGGTCAAACAGTGGGATCCCGGCGCCTGCACCAGTTCAATGTTAACACTGGAAATGACCCGACGATTTCTTTCGGCAAAAACTGGTCGCAAGCGATCGCAATTAGGGTGAGATAGCTGCTGACAAATCGCTTCTGTTGCCCATAAAGCGCTGCTTTTTGCCCCATCAAAGTAATTTGTGGGGTATTGTTTGACTAAACCCTTAAAGACGGCTTCTGAAGGCGTATTTAACCAAATTCTCGCCCTTTTTTCTAACGCAGAGGCCGATCGCGTACTCAAGGGAACACCCTCTAAAGCAATTGCAAAACCCTTGACGCGGATAGTTTCCGGGGTAAGTTGCCACAGTTGACGTACTAATTGATCCCTGGTGTCTGCGGGCAGCATTTCGGCTGCTTGTTCGTAAAAAGTGACCGTGGGACGGTGACGCTCAAAAAAAGGCCGGGCGATCGAGTCTAAAATATCTCTATCCCTAGAATTCCGTTTGCGGGGGATGTAAACATTGGGACCCAATTTCATCGGACCGCGAGCATATTTTTTCTGTTCTTCGATGTTACCCGCAGTCATACTCCAAGCTGTATCGTGAAGAATAAACAAAGGAGTGCGATCAAGGGTTAATTCGGTTTCTGGCGGGGTAATTTGCAAAAATTCGGCGATTTTCTGCTTTTCTAACTCATCTAGGCTCTTACCGGCCAAATTCTTCCCCACAGTGGAGGGATTTAAAATATTTATTTTCTGCTTTTCTAACTTATCTAGGCTCTTGGCCAAATTCTCCCCCACCGTGGAGGGATTTAAAATATCTATGGTGGCAGTGGAGAGACTAGAGGTATTCAGTTTTAAAATTACTAGGGACAAGACTAAACCAATCAGCAGAGAAGTCACTCCCCATCGCCACTGCTTCCGAGGAAAGATAGAATATCTGGGGGGAGAAAATTGTCTTGATTTTTGCTGTCTTTGTCGATTCATCGGACTCTTTTAACTCTTTCCACCCATTGTATTCACTTTCTCCAAAAAGGGAATTAACTAGGGCCCGCCAAATAAATCTAAAAACCTTGTTGGATAAAACCTTTAGACTTTTGGGAGATCAAAAAATACCGACCATTGGAGTGGTCGGGGGAAAAATTTAGGACTCTCTTATTCTTTGCGTGATCGGTTTAATTTATGTAGGAGCGATCAATCTTTGTGTCCTTTGTGGTTCGTTCCACAAAACCCCACACCCTACACATAATTACTGAGGAACCATTGGGTATTAAAAGCTCGATCGCAGGATATTTCTAGTAATCTTAGGCCTGATTCTGGTAAAACTGCGATTTTTTGCTGAAAATCAGTCCAATCGCTGATTAAATGGTAATCGATACCGTAGGTGTGACAGAGTTGGCAAAAGTCGATATCTTGGGGAGTGGCAAAAAATTCTTCAAAGGGAGGGTCAAATTTGGCGATCGGCAACATCTGGAAAATGCCTCCCCCCTTGTTATTGATTAAAATTATGGTCAAGGAGCCAAGAAAATATTTTTTGATTAAAAAACCATTTGTGTCGTGTAATAGAGCTAAATCTCCTGTTAATAGCAGACTAGGGACATTTTTATAAGCCATTCCTATCGCAGTGGAGAGGTTGCCGTCGATGCCATTGGCCCCGCGATTAAAATAGGGACGAATTTGGCGATCGCTAGGCGGGTTAAAAAATTCGGCATAGCGAACAGGCATACTATTGGAGATAAAGATCGGGGTGCGGGGGGGGAGGTATTGGGAGAGCAGCCAGGGGATTTTTCCTTCAATCAGTTTAGTTTCTGCTGCCAAAAGGCGATCGATTTTAAATCTGGCTTGCTGGTCGAATTTTTGCCATAATTCTCGATATTCTCGGTTATTATCGGATTTTTCTGGGAATAGATGCCCTAATTGCTCGATATTTCCCCTGAGATGTCCGGTTTTTCCCTGTAGAGGATCGTAATTATCGGGATGGGGATCGATAATCCAGCGCGGACAGTCGATTTCTTCTAACCAGATCCGTAATTCTTTGCTGGTGGGTAATTCCCCAATTTGCAGGACAACATCGGGGGTTAATTGGGTTTTAATGGCAGGATTCCGCAATAATAAATCATAGGTGGTGATGAGATGGGGATTTAACCCTGCATAATTTCGCAGAGGAGATAAAGCTTCTGCTAAGACGGGATATTGTTGCGATCGGGCTAAATTGGCGATCGCCTGACAGTAACTTTCGGGGTTTTGCGGGGAAGCTAATCCCGCAATGATAATTCCTTGACGGGGTAAAGAAGGAATTTCGAGAATTGAGTGGTTAATGGGGATATTTGGCCGAGATATATGGCTAAAAAAAGCTTCTTGGTCAAAATTAGCCTCTAAATTCTTAATTTCTAGATCGGGAGTTGGTGCGAGGGGATCTCGAAATGGTAAGTTCAGATGCACCACTCCGGGGACAGGATCGAGACAGCGCAACCACCCATGGATGATGGTTTGACGGAGATAGCGTAAACGCTCGATATTGGCACTAGGACAGCTAATTTCCGCTTGCCAGTTGGGATAATTACCGTAGAGTTTGACTTGATCGATAGTTTGACCGGCGTGAGCATGACGCAATTCTGGGGGGCGATCGGCGGTTAGAATTAATAAAGGGACATGACTTTCTTTTGCTTCAATGACTGCGGGATAAAAATTAGCCGTGGCAGTGCCGGAAGTGCAGACTAAAACCACCGGTTGATATAATTGTTTGGCTAATCCCAGGGCAAAAAAGGCGGCCGAGCGCTCGTCTAAAATGGGAATAGCTTTAATCTGGGGATGTCTTGCCAAGGCTACCGTTAAAGGAGTCGATCGCGATCCGGGAGAAACCACCCCTATCTTCAACCCCAAACGGGCCAATGTTTCGACCAAAATAGAACCCCAAAGTGTATTAAGATTGCGAAAATCGATCGACATTTATCAGTTCAGGGCAAAGGTTAGGGGACAATCAGTTAAAGAGTCTATTAATAAATTTAACATTGGCCAGAACTGGCCAAGAATAAGTTATTCCTGAGTCAGCGATCCTAGTTAAGTTTACTCTCGATTCCCAGGCTAATTTATCCCCTTTCGGTTTCCTTTCTTGCTAAGTTTTAACCAGAAAACTTATAGGTTAATACCACATTGATATTAGCTGCCAGCAGGGCCAAGAAGAGCAGAAAAGTAAAGCGATCGATCCAGAATTTTTTAAAGAAACCAAAGATATCCTTGAGATAGAATACTCCCAGAATTGCTGCCGTACCGATCATAAAATAATAGCGACCGTAGGGAGAGGCTAAAATCCAGGCTGTCAGATTGAGATGAATCGACCAAACTCCCAGAAAGATAAAAATAATTGAGGCAGTTAATCCGTCCGTTTCTTGGCGAAAATCATCGAGAAAGATGCCTAGAATAATAAACATAAACGGATAAAAAGGAATCATATACCAAGTGAAAAAGTGACTTTGCGCTCCCGTGGCAACTAAAATTAAGGTGTAGAGGATTACTGGTAAAGCGAGTAATCTAACTTGGGGACTAGCGGGATTCTTTCGGAGAAAGGGTAAGAGGGTTAACCAGCTAAAAATTAGCCAACCATCCTCGAAAAATACCGTGGGAGTGGTTAGATATTTGACAAAGTTAAAGTCCTCGAAGCGCAGGGATTGCTCTTGAAATATCTTCCGAAAGAAATCGTAGTCATAGATAGCACCGTAGAGAAAATAGAGAGAGAAAAAGAAAGCACCGATCGCAGTTACATAAATGGCCTCTCGTCCTTGCTTTTCGTAAATCAAGAGGACAATTAGTAATACTACTAAATAAATAGCTGTTACTTTGACTAAACAGGCTAAACCAGCTAAACAAGCGGCGATGTAGAGATATTTTTTCTGCTTAGTTTGATAGTATTGCCAATAAAGTAAGACAACCAATAAGCACAAAACAATCATTAAATTTTCACTAATAGCTAACCGAGAGAGGAAAACTGTATTGGGATTGGTGGCATAAATTAAACTAGCGATTATAGCGATCGATAGATTACTCAACTTGAGAGCCAGTAAATAGACCAAAACTATCCCAGCAATACCTAAGAATAAAGAAGGGACTCTAATAATAGTTAAACTGCAATCAAAAAAAGTCTTTGCTCCTCCTAAAAGAGCAAATAAACCCACCAATAAACCAAATAAAGGAGGATGATCAAACCAGGGAGTCACCAAACGATAACGGATATTTTTCGCTTCCCAAACCACCGTAGGAAAATTATCCGTGGGACTCAACCATGACCAACTGGTGGGGATACCCGTTTGTAATAAACTCATGCCACTCCAAGCAAAAGCATATTCGTCGGCAGTCCAATTATCCGGAGGCAAAGAATCATAATTATAGATTCGCAAAAAAGCACCTAGGCCGGTGATAATTGTTGCAATCAACCAATATTTATGGACAGTCAAAAAGCTGGGCATCGATTATTAAGGATAAGTGGCAGTGACTAAATAATAGTCAGAATTTCATGGTATAATAGACAGGGTGATATTGACAAAAAAATCGGGATGATTAAAGTAAACAGACGTAAATTTGGCCAGTGGATCAGTCTGATCGGTGCAGGAGTCGGACTGGCAGCGATTCTAGATAGAAAAAATATTTTTTCCCCCTCCACCGCTACAGCAATCATACCCCCGCAACCCCCCCAAAATTCCTCTTTTCCCCCCCGACAAAGCTTTTCCTTTGAAACCGTCACTCTCGATCCTAGCGGTTTCGTGATCGAGCGCAATTCCCGCAGTGCCGAATACTACAGCGAAACCCTTGCGGGATTAGAGATGATTGCTATCCCTGCTGGCACTTTTATCATGGGGACACCGGACGGAGAAAAAGGAGACTTTACTGGTAGTGATAAACCCCAGCGCTTAGTCAAGGTGAACAGTTTCTACCTGAGTAAATACCCGATAACCCAAAAACAATGGCAAATTGTCGCTAATCTGCCCAAAATTAACCGCGATTTAAACCCCAATCCCTCCCACTTCCAAGGGGATAACTTACCCGTTGATAGCATCTCTTGGTATGATGCGATCGAGTTTTGCGATCGACTTGCCAAGGCCACCGGCAGAAACTATCGACTCCCAAGCGAGGCACAATGGGAATATGCTTGTCGTGCCGGCACTACCACACCCTTCTACTTTGGTGCCACCCTTACCAGTGAATTCGCTAACTACTATGGGATTAAATTTCCCTATGCAGTGGAAAGAGAGAGCGAATTTCGAGCTAAAACCACCCCTGTAGGTAGTTTTCCCCCAAATGCCTTCGGATTATACGATTTACATGGCAGTTTATACGAATGGTGTGCCGATCCTTGGCATCGCAATTATAAAAATGCTCCCAGCGATGACCAAGTATGGCTGGCCGATCCTAATAGCACCGGCAATCGTTATCGCGTCCTGCGTGGGGGTGGTTGGGGGACAGAATTGAGGGAATGTCGCTCCGCTAGTCGGGGCCAATTTAGTCCCAATAATCGCTATAGTGTATTAGGATTCCGCATCGCCAGTAGTTAAGCTCAAAATTCTGGTTTCAACAACTTTGCCGGTAAACTGTGCGTCTCTAAACCTGTTTTAGTCTGTGAGTGTAAGCGAGTGACCAACTCTCCACCCTATCCCTTTTTAACCACCCCCGTCGGCTCTTTGCAAATCCCTTTTTTAGAGCAAATTGAAGGAATTATCGGCAATAATAGCTATATTCTCAGAGATTCGCCGCAATTACTCAAATTATCTCTAGTTATTCCCACTTATAACGAGCGGGATAACGTTATTCCCCTAGTCGAGAATCTCAGTCAATTACTCGATCGAAAAATTCCCGATCAGTATGAACTAATTATCGTCGATGATGACAGTCCCGATCGCACTTGGGAATTAGCCAGCAAATTAACCCCGGATTACCCGCAACTGCGGGTGATGCGTCGTCAGGGAGAAAAAGGACTAGCGTCGGCAGTGGTGCGGGGTTGGCAAGGGTCAAGGGGTGAGATACTAGGAGTAATCGATGGAGATCTGCAACATCCCCCCGAAATTATCTATAATCTCCTCGAAACTATCGAAAAAGGAGCCGATTTAGCTCTTGCTAGTCGTCACGTCGAAGGAGGAGGAGTGAGCGAGTGGAGTCTGCTGCGACGATTTCTCTCTCGCGGCGCTCAAATTCTTGGTTTAATTCTACTGCCAGAGGTGGTCGGTCGCGTCTCCGATCCCATGAGCGGTTACTTTATGGTTCGCCGTCAAGCGATCGCTGGTCCGATTCTCAATCCCACCGGTTACAAAATTTTACTAGAAGTCATCGGCAAAGGTCGCATCAAAACCATCACAGAAGTGGGTTATGTCTTCCAAGAGCGGCTAGAGGGGGAAAGTAAGGTAACTTGGAAACAATGGCTAGAATATATCTTCCATCTGCTGCGTTTGCGCTCTCAAAAGCCATTAAGGTTTTTAGATGCAATTGTCAATCTACCTTTAGATAGATTTATTCGCTTCGGTTTAGTGGGATTAACCGGGGTTTTTGTCGATATGGCCTTTCTCTATCTTCTCAGTGATCCCGCCGCTTTGGGTTGGGGATTAACCCGCAGTAAAATCATCGCCGCCGAATTAGCAATTATTAATAATTTTATCTGGAATGATCGCTGGACTTTTGGTGATTTATCCGCTCGTCAAAGGGGTTGGAATAAACGCTGGAAAAGATTTTTCAAGTTCAATTTGATCTGTTTAGCTGGTTTAATTTTAAACGTCTTGCTCCTCAACCTTCTCTTTAATGGTTTAGGAATCAATCGCTATCTAGCTAACTTTATTGCGATCGCTATCGTCACGGTTTGGAACTTTTGGGTTAATCTTAAACTCAGTTGGCGGGTGACAAAATAGCCAGCTAGAAGCAAAAAAATAGTGGGCCAAAATTGAGATGCGCTTACCCTGTTGTCCATAGCATTTGCGACCCGTTTACTCCATCCTATGATCCTGATTACAGAAAAAATTTACCAGTCTATTTTCACCCACGCAGAATCCACCTATCCCGAAGAATGTTGTGGGTTACTCCTAGGAAAAATTACCGAGACAGCAGCCGAAGTTATCAGCATACAAGCAACAGAAAATAACTGGTCAGGCAATAGAAAAAACCGCTTTAGTATTGCCCCAGAAGTGCTTTTACAAGCTCAAAAATCGGCCCGGGAAAACCAGCTAGAAATTATTGGTATCTATCATTCCCATCCCGATCATGCCGCCATTCCCTCGGAAATTGATCGCCAATTAGCCTGGTCAGGATATACTTATTTAATTGTCTCCGTAGTTTCAGGGAGAGCGATCGATTTACAAGCTTGGCAACTGGACGAGCGCGAACAATTTCAAATCCAACCTCAAGAATTAAAATGTTCTTGACATCGCTTGAGAACAAAAAAGAAAGGCTGGGGAAAGTTTTTAAAATCCATAATTCCCAGCACCGTATTATCATCTACTTTCCGAAAAGAGTCATTAATCGGCAAATAATCATAAATCATCGTGGCGCTAACTTTGTCCCGATATTCCATCATTCGCAGTCTAGCCTGACTTGTCTGTGTTTTTAGCAAGGAGTTGGTCAGCATCAGCAAAGGTTTCAGAGAATTATTTTTCAGTATCGGCAGCTTCAAAATCCAGTTCATGGCCGTGGGATTGGGTGCCACCTTAAAAATTTTTCCCTGACCATCTAAAAATAACAGGGGGTGGACATTCTCAGTATCGACAAATTCTTTACCATACCAATTAGATGCTTCTAATAAACCATCCATGGGGTGATTTGTCTGAAGTCCAGAACCTTGCCAAAGACCGAGCATAAAGTCTAAACTCACGGGTTCGAGAGCGTCAAACAATTCTAACGCTCTTTCGGTGGTCATTTGACCAGCTTTAAGAATCGACTGGCAGCTTTCTAATTCTAATGTTTCCATTGTCTCACTCTCCTTGTGTCCTGACAATGATATTATAGCTTCTCAGCCAGAGGGTGGGGGATTGCCCCTCGGCTAAAATCACCAAACATCCCACATATCTTCAGTCAATGGGTCATCGTATCACTCTAGGGTTTCCAGCCATTCACTCATTTCTTCCTTGATGGTTTCTTTAAGTTCTCGCAAATCATCTTTATCTATTAGTCCTTTTTCCAGTAAGAAAGTGTAGAATTTTTTCAGACTACCTGCGTTAGCCTTGAGACTTGATTGACTGGCCCACAGGGCCTTTTTGATAAACCAATAACCCAAAAAGTCACCGACCATATCTACCCCGTCTTTAGCTTCTATTGCATCCTCATAGAGTAAATATTCGTTGATATAAAAATCTATATTTGAAATATGATTATTAATGGTTTTTTCCGACAAACCTGATGATTCTAGCCAACTCTCGAAATCCTTTAGTAATTCATGATTGACTTTTCTTATCTTTTGACAGTCAGCCTCATATTTCTGGGAATCATCCATCTCAAATTTCTCTCCTCTAAATCGCTGCTCAATGGTCAATAGGGTAATGAATCAAGTCTTTTTTTCCAAGCGTCTAAAGCCGCCATTTGCCCCTCAGGGTCAACGTCGGCCAACCGCCGGAATCACCTTTCTCTTTTCTGCTAAATAGCTCCAACGATGTTAGACTCAATTTGAGCAATGATGGCGGCCACATCTTCTTCTGTATCTCGAGGTTGGGTTAATTCCACATCCGTTGAGGAGAGGCATAGTTGAGTCCAGTCTAACTTTTCCATTTCACACTGGTCAATCACCGAACTGGGGATGTTTTTCAGGGTGATGCTGTCCCATTCAATGCCGATGAGATTGCTCTGCCGGTCAATTGTCACAATTCTTCCTTGCCAACCACCGATGTCAGTCCCCAAATCTGGGTCAACTACACCCTGTTTGACGATGACCGAGTCGCCGACTTTGAAAGCAAACTCTGACTCGGAAAATCCGGGCGACAAGCTGGAGGCAACCGAGAGATGATACTCGCTTCCTAGCTCTTTTAACTCAAAATCCACAATCATCCGCTTGTTTTCCGAGAAATAACGGTTTTTCCTAGCGATTAGCTCCTGGATTAGCTCTTGAATCTCCGCCTTGAGCCTTTTATCTCCTTTAAGAAGGTCTTTATTAAAAACTCGGTCTATCATCTCTTGCCGCTTTGATTCGGGGGACAACGCCAGATTCCAAGCGATTATCCCTATGGTCAGCAGTGTTCGCATAGATCCCTTCGTTTCATTGGATTTGCGGTAAGGCTCGATAAAATCCTCCAGAACTTCCGACATTTTGACTTCCCCAGAAGGAGAGACGACAATTTCCTTGAAAGCCGATGACTTTTCTCTTAATTTCTTCTCAAAGCTTTTCAAGGGTTTTTCGGATCCTTGGGACATTTTCTGCAGCCTGAGCAGTTCACTAAATGCCTTCGATTTTTTAGCCATAATTGAGCTGGAAAATATGTGTTATTAATCCTGTTGGGTTACTGAACAACATTGGAATAGGGAAATTGTAACTCCTGTCAGAGAGCGATTGCGCTCTCATTATTAAATCTTAAAGTTCTGGCCTGAGTCGTAAGCTGTTGACTACTATCCGATACTTTTTTGTTAACATAGACTAGCAATGCACTTTCAGAAATTCTCTGAAAACAGAGGATATCTCCTTCCCGAATCCCCCGCAGGGGAAAAATATGTCTCAAAAACCGATTTATCTAGATTGCCACGCCACGACACCCCTAGATCCGCAAGTTCTGGCGGCGATGTTACCCTATTTTACCGAACACTTTGGTAATGCCAGTAGTATTAATCATGTCTATGGTTGGACAGCCGAGGCCGCAGTTAAACAGGCAAGAGAAACAATCGCCGCTGCTATTAATAGTAGTCCCGAAGAAATTATTTTTACCAGTGGAGCAACGGAGGCTAATAACCTAGCTATCAAAGGGGTTGCCGAAGCTTATTTCGCCAAGGGACGGCATATAGTTACGGTGGTGACAGAACATCGCGCCGTTTTAGATCCCTGTCATTATCTGGAAAAATTGGGTTTTGAGGCGACAATTTTGCCCGTCGGTGCTGATGGTCTAATTGACTTGGAACTACTAGAAAAATCTTTGCGTCCTGACACGATTTTGCTGTCAATTATGGCGGCTAATAACGAGATTGGGGTGATTCAACCTTTAGCGGCAATTGGGGCGATTTGTCGCCAGTATCAGGTACTTTTTCATACGGACGCGGCCCAAGCAATCGGCAAAATTCCCCTAGATGTGGAGGAAATGAATATAGATTTGATGTCCTTAACTGCCCACAAGGTCCACGGACCAAAGGGAATCGGTGCGCTGTATGTCCGGCGCCGAAACCCCCGAGTCCGTCTCGCCGCTCAAATTCAAGGGGGAGGCCAGGAAAAAGGACTGCGATCGGGTACAATATTTACACCGCAAATTGTCGGTTTTGCCAAGGCGGTAGAATTGGGCATCAAAGCGATTGAAGAAGATACCAGCTACTTAAATCAGTTAAAAGCCCGTTTATGGGAGATTATCAGTCAATTAGACAGAATTTATCTCAATGGTCATCCTAGCCAAAGATTAGCCGGAAATTTAAATATTAGTATTGAAGGGGTGGACGGTGCGGCGTTATTGTTAGGATTACAGCCAATAGTGGCGCTTTCCTCCGGTTCTGCCTGTTCTTCTAGCCATACCGCCCCCTCTCACGTTTTAACTGCCTTGGGTCGCCCCGAATCTCTCGCTTATGCCTCCCTGCGCTTCGGGTTGAGTCGTTTTAATACTTTAGAAGAAATTGAACTGGTGGGGGAACAGGTGGTTTTAACGGTTAATTCCCTCCGCAAAGCCAAAAATTTTTGACGTTTCGGCACCTATCCACAAGTTGCTTTCGGTCTAGGTTTTAACAATTCCGAAAAAGGTTTCTATGATTGCCTTTGACTAATTGCCGTCCAGGTTAATAACACTGATGCTTGGTTTTCACTCCAGTGAATCATCCAACTCGGTTGTAATCCCAAAACAATAATAAATAAAGCCAAAGCAATTTCGGGAAATCTTTCGGGCCAGGTACTGCGAGGAATGCGCGATAATTCAGGGGTTAAACGACCAAAGAAAACCCGATTAATCATCAGGAGAAAATACACTGCGGTTAAACCACTAGCAACCAAACATAAGAGCGTTTGTATCGGAAAAATCGGGAAACTGCCACGAAAGACCAAAAATTCGGCGATAAATCCCACCATTCCGGGGATGCCGGCGCTGGCCATAGCCCCTAAAATCATTAACATTCCCGTAATTGGTAAACCTCTTTCTGGATTTAATAAACCGCGTAGATAATCCACATCCCGGCTGCCGGTTTTTTTATACACTACTCCCACCAACAAAAATAACAAAGCGGAAATTAAACCGTGACTAATCATCTGCAAAATCGCCGCAGTGATGCTTAATCTGGTGGTGGCCGCCGCCGCTAGTAAAATATAGGCCATGTGGGAAATAGAAGAATAGGCCACTACTTTTTTCATATCCTTTTGGGCAATAGCGCAACTGGCCCCGTAGAGGGCGCTGATAGCTGCTATTGTTGCTAACCAAGGGGCGATAGTCACCCAAGCGTCGAGAAATAAACCGACTCCAAAGCGCAGCAGTCCATAGGTTCCTAATTTGAGTAATATTCCCGCTAAAAGCACAGAAACGGGGGTAGATGCTTCGACGTGGGCATCCGGTAGCCAAGTATGAAAGGGAAAAATCGGGATTTTGATGGCTAATCCAATCAGAAGGGGGATGAGGAGCAGTAATTGGGTTTTAACGTCTAAATTGTTCGATAAAAGGGGGTTATAGGCGAAATTATTAGCACCGGTTAGCCAAACTAAGCCGAGGAAAGAGATTAGCACTAAAAAGCCTGAAATTGCCGTGTATAATAAAAATTTCATGCCCGCGTAACCGCGTCTTTGACCCCCCCAAATGGCAATGAGAAAGTAAAGCGGGACGATTTCTAATTCGTAAAATAGGAAAAATAGCAGTAAATCCTGTGCTAGAAAGGCCCCCGCTACTCCGGCATTGAGTAACAAGAGCAGGGAATAGTAAAATCTCGGCCGGTTAACCTCTGTACCACTGGCATAAAGAGCAATTATTGTCAAGATGCTGTTAAGAAAAAGTAATGAGAATGATAAGCCATCGACCCCGATGGCATAGTTGAAACCGAGGAAATTAATCCAAGGCAGATTAACCGTGAACTGCATTTGCGGGTTACTAGGGTCAAATTGCCAGCCAAGGAGAATATTCAGCAGTAAGAGAACGACAGCAAAAGTTAGAGCTAATCCTCGCACTTTTTTCACCTCTAGAGGCGTGTAGGCAATCAGTATCGCCCCTATAATCGGTAGCCAAATAAAAGCGTTCAGCATTCTTTACTTTAATGGGGATGATAAACCTTCCCATTATTGCCTAAGCGGTCAATCTTTAGCAAGATAAGTAGATAGGTGTTAAAAGTTGTCAGACACCCCCCTTATCAAGGTAGGGTTGATTCAAGGTAGAGTTGATTCCTGAATCAACCCTACGGGGGCAAGGGGGATCGAACCTAAAATCCATCTCGCCAAGTCACCAAACTGCTCAGGCGATCCTGAATAGCTGAAATTACACCCGTCCAACACTGATTGGTGATCGCGATTTTGCCACCTGTTAAATCTCTTTTTCTGTCTGTATAAATTGTTACTTTTTGAAATGAGAATTGCTGGGCGATCTATATCCCATGATCTCGATACCAGACGATTCGCTAAACTAAACATAACCCCCTTGGCCATAGATTTACCATGCAAGCGATCGAATTTAAAACCACCATCCACAAAGGCATCCTGACAATTCCCCCACAGTACAGCCCTGCATGGGAAGGCAAAATCATCCGCGTCATTGTCTTAGAAGATAACAACATTGCCGAACCCGTAGCCACCCCACCTCAAAAAAACCCTGAATCTTTATTTTCACGACTCAGACAAATTAAAATTTCTGCACCTGCCGACTTTTCAGAAAATAAGTATTGATGCGTACTTAAACGGCGAGAAAAATGCTTAACCCCATGTTTGTTGATACAGGCTATGCGACCGCCCTAATCAACCAAAACGATCAACACCATCAGCAAGCAATACAACTATCGGAAAAATACGAAGGTTATCCAGTAATTACAACCGATGCCATTCTCTTAGAAATTGTAGTATCTCAATTTGTCTTAAGTTCAGTAGGATGAACTACAGCAATTTCTGTATATCGTTTAAAGTCATCCGTATTAAAGGTTAAAATATGCGTGATGCTATATACTGGCATAAAAGTAACGTAAATATTCAGGTCTAGGGGTTGACAAAGAGAGAAAAATCAGCAGTAGGGATAAGAGAGACAACCGTATTCAAGGGGTGATGGACACAGGCCAAAGCCTGGCGGAAGAAA
>JAADBR010000002.1 GCA_009995705.1 Microcystis aeruginosa W13-11 | reverse complement strand
TATATACTCACTTCTCTGCGATGCAGTCGCACTCGCGGGAGCGCATTTTGTAGCTTGCTTAAAGCTTTGTTTCTGTCTGTATCACTTGTTACTTTTTAAAATGAGAATTGCTGAATTCGAACCTATAATCTTCCCAACGGTGGCAAAGCATTTCAAGCAGACGTTCCCGCCAAAAATATTTCCGGTTCCTATGCAACCTACGAAAAACAAATTGATGCGGACGGAATCACTCGCTTGTACACCAAAACAACCTACGCCCCCAACGGTTCCATTGTTCACATCAAACAAAAATACCCAGACCTATGAAAACTAGACAAGAATACCTCAACGCCCTAGTCAACTTTGACCAACCACTATCAACTATCCTCTCTATCCTAAAAACCTTCCCCTGGGACAGTAGTGAAGCAATCATCACCCTAAAAAAAGAGCATCTGCTCCATATTCTCGATCGATATCTCAATAACGCTCTATCTGCCACCGACCTAGAAAACTGGGCCAATGCCATCGAATGCAGAGAAGATATCACCTATGAAACAGATCACGAAGATATCATTAATGACATCATTTTTTATCTCGCTAACCCGACCTTAAACGATCCACTATCGCCAAAACTGGTCGAACAATACATCAGCCAACTGTCAAACCCAAAGTATCAAGTTAGTAGGTTGGGTTGACGCAAGGAAACCCAACACTCCCCCCAAAACTTCCCGAAAACTCAATAATACAAAATCGTCGCTTCAAAACATCAATGCACCCTACAAGTCGGCGATCGCACTTCTCCAACTTTGATGTTAAGCTTGAAAGTAATGGATAGTATGGAGATTTTATGGACACTCTAGCACAAACATTAGAGACTGTTGTAGGTTTTCAGCATCCAAGTAAGCGTCCTTTGAAGGAGCTTGCTATAATATAATTATAGGAGGATCTCAAGCATTCATCTTATAACTGTAACTTATTTGATATACAGTTTAGTTGAGTTATGATAAAGAGTAAATACATGAATACTAAAATAACAGACAATTCTTCTCAAAAAGAAAGCTTGCACAATGCTGTAGGTAATCTTCGCGCCTGCTTACATGAAAAGTTAGATAAATTATCTAGCACACAGCTTAATTCAGTGTGGCAGTTGGTTGAATCTTTAGAAAATCAAAACAGTCCTATCGAAATAGAAACTCCGATAACAAATGAAGAAATTGACAGGATAGTTGAGTCTTATCGCCAGCAAAATAAATTGCTACCTATTGGACTAGCTAAAGGTGAATTTGTCGTTCCTGATGATTTTAACGATCCCTTACCAGATGAGATTTTAGATTTGTTTGAACCCCAATGAAGCTCTTGTTAGATACTCATATTTTTCTCTGGCTGATTGATGACGATGAGCGTTTGTCAGTTAAATTTCGCCAGGAGATCAGAAATCCTAAAAATCAAAGATTTTTGAGCGTTGTCTCTATCTGGGAATGTGTCATTAAATACCAATTGGGGAAAATTTCTTTTCCTCATTCTCCTGAAATTTATCTGCCCGAGCAAAGAAGGGAACACTTAATTAAAAGTCTTGTCGTTGATGAAAATAGCATTGCTCAATTGATTAATCTTCCCTCACTTCACGGCGATCCATTTGACCGGCTTTTAATTTCTCAAGCTTTACAATATGATTTAATTATGATAACTGAAGATCGAGCAATTTTGGCTTATCCTACAATTAAGTCTTTAGGTTCAGAATAGAAATATAGTCGTTTGAAATAAGTTTGAGACCCAGGAGTGTGAGCATCTTGCTTATTCACAATAAAATAATTAACCTGAGTTTGGATTAAGGACTTTTCGGCAATCTCTTAAACGAGAGAATAGCCATTTGATACAAAATCCTGCTATAACGAGGGCTTCCAAACATAAACAAGCAAATTTCTGAACATCAAAATAAGATTGAATATTCCCAAAAATTCATACCTGATTTTGATAATCTTGATATTAGACAGCAAAAAGCTCTTCCCGATAAATGGTAAAGTGACATAAATCGACAGAGCGAGCAAAAGACTATACTAGAAGGCATACTCAAGGAGAGAAGACTATGAACACAGAATCTGTTAACTTTATCAAAGATCATGCACTTCTTCTCAAAGAAAAGTATAATGAATCCCTCGCAAAAATTAACGAAGCTGATATAAAAGGAGAGGACTCTTCTTTTTATCAAGGACAAAGCCTTGCTTATTATGATGCTCTTGATCTTATTAAGTCCCAGGTAGAAGCATTTGGGTACAACTCGAAGGAAATCAATCTGGTTGTTCCTGAATTTGGCAAACAAGCAACTTAGCTAGTAATTTGGGTTGACGCAAGGAACCCCAACAATTCCCCTAAAACTTCCCTAAAACTCAATTATGCAAAATCGTCTTGTCAAAACATCTTACAAACTCATTAAAAGCAAGCTTAATGAAGTTATTCTTCTTACTAGAGAAGTGATGCAAGAAACTCAGATAGAGTTTGTTCGCTCCTATATTGATGCAGGGTAGTGGGGATTGGCAGCTGAGACTTTGTGTGAGATCTTATACGAAGATGAACTACCTATTTCCGCGACAGCATACAGATTAATTCAAGAAATTAGCTCTTCTCTAGATATAAAAAATTCTGTATGGGAGATTTTAAAGCCTCAAGTGGTATGAACAACTTCCTTACCAACGAGATAAGTAATGGACTGACCCTGCTAAATAGACCTCTCCAATAATAATAATTGTCAAATAAGAGATGAAGCCTTTACTAAGAGCTTATTAAAGAAATCTTTTCTGGAGAGGTATAATGGTGAAGAATCAACAGTATCGAGCAGTAGGTAAAGAAACTGGTCAAACTAATCCTATTGAAAGATTAAACAATACTCTTTGACAAAGAATTTCTAGATTAGTCAGACAGAGTCTATCGTTCTCCAAAAAAATGGATAATCACACGGGGCTATCTGGTATTTCATACACGACTACAATGCCCAATTAGCAAGGCATTAAGCCCCATCACTACTATCGAATCACCACCCACCTGATTTTCGTCGAGGAAATCCTTAAGCCAAAATTAACCGAGGAGTTGGCTTTGCAAATCGGTGTCGATTTGTTTAACGGCTGGATGAAAGAGAAGATTCAGGAAATAGAATACGAGTTAGGTAATTAATAGTGAACGGGGTGGGTTATGCTCACCCCGCGAACGGTCGGTTAAATATTTTTAAACTTAACCCTCATTTATAATCGAATGTGTGATAATGTTATATCATCCTTGATGAACAAAATTAAAACAAACATTATTTAATAACAACAAAGAGGATAGAATTTGAATTTTGAGAACTTAATCTTTTCTAGTCACGCGATACGCCAGATGTTTTTTAGGCGTATCGGTGATCGAGAGGTCAGACAAGCGATCGCCTATAGGGAAATTATCGAGGAAAATCTAGAGAATACACCGTTCCCTAGTTATCTAGTTTTAGATTTTATTGATGGTAGAGCGCTTCATGTAGTTGTATCCTATGATGAGAGTACAAGAACAGCGTATGTAGTGACCGCCTATATTCTTGATCGAGAGTTATGGACGGATAATTTTAGAAAAAGGAGATAAAAGATATGGAATGTGTCATCTGTAAGCGTGGAACAACTCGATCGGGTTTCGTAACTGTTACTTTAGAGAGAGATAATTGTATCGTGATTCTAAAACAAGTCCCTGCGGATATCTGTCAGAATTGCGGGGAGTATTATCTAAGCGAGTCGGTCACGGCGGAGGTTTTACAGAAGGCCGAGGATGCGGTTAACAAAGGTGCGGAAGTAGAGATTATCCGCTATGTCGCTTAAGCGCGTCTTGACAGAGTATAAAAATATAAAGTTATGACCAAGAAATGTAGCTATCACGAATTTCTCTACTGTGAAAACTTAAAATATAGCGGTGTGCAGTCGTATGAGGTACAGTGTCACGAGCTATAAACCATGCTAGGCAAAGCTTGGTTTGTATCTCACTCAAGCGCTTACCGCTATAGTTAATTACAAATTCTGCTAATTAACAAATATTAATAAACCGCAACCAGCTAGATAACTGGAATTTCACGGGCAAGCCATTAAGCCTTAAAAGTATTGCTATGCAAGGATCGTAGCCGAAAAAGCAAAACTACGGGTTTCCCTGTGGATGCGGTTTATCAGAGAAATTAAAATACTTGACTAGAGGCTTCGCAGTTTGCTATACTAGGAAGCAAGAACAAAACACAAAAGGGTAGGGATCATGAAAATAAAACTTAAAAGATTAATAAAAAATTATGCATATTATTTCAAGAGCCACCTTAAGAAATTTTTGGGAAACTCATCCAGAGGCTCAGGCTGGTTTACGTTATTGGTACAAGCAAGTTAGTCAAGCAAAATGGCAAAGTTTCCAAGATATTCGTCAGGATTTTTCTTCGGCTGACTTAGTGGGTAATTTTATAGTATTCAACATTTGCGGCAACAACTATCGACTAATAACTTATGTGGATTTTCAACATAGAAATGTTTTCATTAGAAAAGTACTAACCCATGCTGAATATAATAAAAACCAATGGAAAAAAGATTCGTGGTTCAATAAATATTGATCTAAATCTCTGAATTTCCAAATAAGTAGGGAGGAAAAATTATTTGTAGGATGGGTTAGCGGTAGCGTAACATAATCGGGCGTTGGGTTTCATGCTTCAACCCAACCTACGTTCATCTTATATTTAATTCCACCCACCCACTTATGAAAACTATAAATTATTAACTAAAAATTTTGTATCTCCTTCAGTCACCCCTATTTAAACCATAAAATTAGAGTTGTCTTTATGTTTGCCACTGATAAATACTTAGAATTATTAAAGCAATACCCTCCTCGTCCTATTCACAATGAGGAAGACTTAGAAATGATGCAGGAGGTTATTAATCGCCTTTTAGACAAACCCCAATTAACGGTAGAAGAAAGGGAATATCTAAATGTTTTAGGGTCTTTAATTTATGAGTATGAGGAAAATCAAGAGCCAATACCTGATATTTATGGACTTGAATTGTTGAAATTCATATTAGAGGAAAGAAACCTACAAAAGCAAGATTTGCTATCTATCTTTGAAAGTAAGTCAACCCTGGATAATATTCTTGATGGGCAACAAGAATTAACTCCTATCTATATTCAAAAATTAGCCAATTTTTTTAATATATCTCCTGATTTATTTTTTCCTAGTTAGTCACAAAAAATGCGTTAGACAGTTAGGCTTATTTCCTGTCTTAACGCATAGATTAACGGACTAAATCAAAGCCCGATAACGCCCCAAAGCCAGTAGAGGAAAATACTGCTGATAGAAATGATATTTCAGGTAAAAATGACAGGGAAAACCTGTGCCGGTGAAGTAATCTTCATCCCATGTACCATTTTCTTTTTGAGTAACAAGAAGATAGTTAACGCCCTTTTCAATCACTTCTCGCTGATAATTGCCCGTGACTTTTCCGACGGCTAATAAACCGATTAATGCCCAAGCAGTTTGGGAAGCGGTACTATTTCCCTGTCCTTTAAATTTAGGGTTATTATAACTAAAACAGGTTTCACCCCAACCACCATCAATATTTTGACAACCGCTTAACCAATTGGCTCCTTTTTGCAATCGATGGCGATATTTATTCGGTTCCAGAAAAGCCAAAGCAGATAACGCCCCACTGGTTCCATAAATATAATTTACACCCCAACGACCAAACCAACTACCATCAGCTTCCTGTTCTTTTTTCAGATAATCCAAAGCTTTTTTAACTCGATTTTCCTCCATGTTAACATCACAAGTGCCTAACATTTCTAGAACTCTGGCAGTAACATCGGCCGTATTAGGATCGATCATTGCTTTTAGATCGGCATAGGGCAAAGAATTAAGCCAGTTTTGATCGTTATTAATGTCAAAAGCTCCCCAACCACCAGCTTTACACTGCATAGTCGCCATCCAATTAACTGCCCGTTTCATCACGGCTTTTTTAATATTTTCATCGGGCATTTTAATTAACTCTAAAGCCATCACCACCACTGCCGAATCGTCTAAATCAGGATACCAGCGATTGTCAAATTCAAAAGCCCAACCGCCGGGGGTTCCGATTTTATTTTTAATCGCCCAATCGCCATAATCAAGAATTTGTTGATCAATTAACCATTGTCCCGCTTTAATCATAGCTGGATGAGCAGGATTTAGCCCAGATTCAATTAGCGATCGAATTACCCAAGCTGTATCCCAAACCGGGGATACACAGGGCTGTACACAATAGGTATTATCCGTCTGAATGGCAAAATTATCCACCGCTTTTAAACCACGGGCAACAATCGGATCATAAACATCATAACCTAGGGCTTTTAAAGCTAAGAGGGAATTTAACATCGCTGGGATAATTCCCCCCCAATCCCCTGTGTCTTCCTGTCGTTCAATCACCCATTTTTCCGCCGCTTTCAGACTTTCTTGGCGGAAGGGAACTAAATCAGTTTTTTCTGCCCATTTAAACAGCCCATCTAACCAGAGAAAAACATCTGCCCAATCGTTATTTTTTGGTAACTCATACTTGACATTATTCACCCCTTCTGTATAGAGTTCATCGAGATTAAAACCCATTTTATATACGGGTTTTTTGTCAAAAACAATTAATAAAGGAACCGTACTTCCCCGCGCCCAACTGGACATTTCATAGATAGTAAAAGGGAAATTTTCCGGCAGTAGCATGATCCAAGCGGGGATAGAGGGAACCCCCAGCCAATCGTAACAACCAATCAAAGCGAGGTGCATTTTGGTGAAAATGCGGGTTTTACTGACGCCACCTTGAGCTAAGATAAATTCTCTAGCTTTTTCTAAAGCAGGATCATTAGCGGGAATTCCCAATAGTCGCAGCCCCATGTAGGCTTCCACAGTAGTGCTAAGATCGCCACCGTCCCCATAAAATAACTCCCAAGCGCCGTTAGGACACTGTTGCTGACGCAGATAGGTGGCTGCTTTCTCTAGGGGGCGATTTTTGTCAGTTTTCCAGATTTTGTGCAGTAAAATTGCTTCTGAGGTGATGGTGACATTAGATTCTAATTCTGCCCACCAGTAACCCTCAGAGTATTGGCTAGAAAGTAAATAATTTTGAGAAAGTTTGATCGCTTTCGCTGTTTTAGCGGCTATTTCGGGGATTTTGTCCTGAATCTGCATTTTTTTCCGTTCGACAACCTCTAGAGACCACCAGTGCAAATAAGATAATCTTATTTACAAAGTTTTTAATAAGTAGCTAAAGAATGGGCTTTTGTTCCCAAACAATCCAGTCAAGGAATCTGCGTGGGTTGCAGCAATTCTCATTTTAAGGTTTCATGACATTAAAACCCTTGCACCTAGAGGGGTTAATAATTCTTGAACGAATCTCTAGATCGCTGAAACAACGCAAAATCGTTTCAAAATGAGAATTGCTGCTGTTTTTAGCGGAGCGGAAGAAATCTTACCTGACCTTCCCACTCTCCCTCAAGACTACACTCAGCAATCAAGAGAATCTCTTCAATTGCTAACCCTACTGGGACACGACGACTAACTTCAAACAACCCGGGCATGAATAAACCTGATTCAAGACGTTCGTAAGCAAAAGTCGTCATGGTAGCAACATCATGGGTGAGAACAATACGTCCTTCTTGCGCCGCCCACGCCAAAACAGCGGGGTCATCGACTCCTGACAATCCCACATCTTGAACCCGCACAACGTCTATCTGTGAATTTTGACGAAGAATGCCTCGGACAATCTGGTTATTAAAATTTTCGTCAGCAAGAAACCGAATCATAATGGTTTAAACGTTTTGGATTCTCCTTGCCAACAATCGTTCACGGATTCCAATTGGATTAAAATGCTGTTCAACTTCCTGCCGATTTTTTTCTGACTGACGTTGACGTTCTGCAAGGTATGCATGAACTTCATCTCGGTGTCTGAGGTAGTAACCAATTGCTAAGTAGACATCCGGTAGTTGTAGAGATGGATACTGCTCTCCTATTTCTTCTGGTGTACACCCCTCAAGAAAAGCAGTCACAACTGTATCCAAGGTAACGCGAGTGTTAGCAACTCGTACAACGCCCTGAGAATCAGTAACTAATGGTGCTTTTTCAACAGCTATTGTTATTGTCATCGGTCATATACCTAATTTTCAAGTTTAGTCTTTCGCCATATCGCTACCAATTAGCCCTACTAATAGCACTACTGATACCCCACCCCAAATAAGAGCCAGCAACCACCAGTTCCCCAACACTAAACTTGCATACCAAGGCATTATAGCTAACGTAGCTGGGAGCATCAAAATAGAGATTGCTCCCATCGATACTCTCATTTTGAAACGATTTTGCCTTGTTTCAGCAACCTAGAGATTCGTTAAAGAATTTTAACCCCTCTAGGTGCAAGGGTTTTAATGTCATGAAACCTTAAAATGAGAATTGCTGCCGCATCAACGCAGTGTTAGACAATTGGTATAACTTGGAGGCGTAAGCCAAGTGATCGTATAACCTTAATAACCGTGGCAAATTCTGGATTACCTTCGAGTGACAAAGCTTTGTAGAGGCTTTCACGCCCCAACCCTGTTTCACGTGCAACATTGGTCATTCCCTTGGATCGAGCAATATCTCCTAATGCTGCTACCACTAAATTAGGATCACCATCTTCAAGAGCGGCTTCAAGATATGCGGCTATATCTTCTTTGGTTTCCAGATGCTCTGCTGCATCCCAAGGGTAGGTTTGGATGGTATTCATGAAGACCTCCTATAAGTCCTTAGCTAAATTTAGTGCTATTTTGATGTCCCGTTCTTGGGTCTTTTTATCTCCTCCAGCCAAGAGAATAATCAAGGTTTCACCTCGTCGTATGAAGTACACCCGATAGCCTGAGCCATAATCAATTCGCAGTTCTGACACCCCTTGCCCTACTGGTTTAACATCCCCTGGATTGCCCATAGACAGGCGACGAACACGAATGTCTATACGCGCTCTTGCTTGGCGATCGCGCAAAGCATTAAACTACTCAGAATAGGTTTTAGTCTGGCGAATTTCAATCATGTCCTAAGTGTATCCTATGGGATACGAAAAGACAAACAATAAAATAAGGTAAGTTACATTTCCTTAACATAACCTACAAGATCGGCGTTGCCGAAGTCACTGCGAAGCAGATCGCACTACTTCGTTAATGTACTCGACAAGATCAGCGAGCTAAATTAATACGGGAAACTTCAGACCATCTTTGCCAAATACGATTAGGAATCCTCAGTGTATATCTTTTTCTATTTCCTTCACCTTCTTTCCAGAGTAATTCTGTTCCCAGAATTACTCCATTTTTATCTTCAAACTCAGCTTTGAAATCTGTTGATAGTTCAACGTTCAATAAAGACTGAGCTACTTGAGCTTCTACAGGAGTTGCATTGTCTGGTAGTACAAGAGAATACTCTACAACCCACTCTACTTGTCTATTTTGTTGGTCAAAGATAGGACCTCCAACAACCTGAGATGAAGCAATATTTCCTATGCCAGAGTTAAAAACTTCGTATGACCATTGAGGACTTTCTATGTTAGAAGAGGAGTCTGGCGTTTGTACTGTCTCTTGGATGGGGGACGAGTTGTTTGATGACTCCCGATCAGTAGAGTTTTCAGAACAGCCCACCAAAAACAATAAACTAACGGCAATTAATTGTGACATTCTGATTAACATAATCTCGTTCGTCTACCCCCCAAAAATCCGTCTAACGATTGAACTCACCCGCCGTCACTGACTTGAGATGATGAGGATAGATTAGCATACGGTCGGGTGCAGTGATTTGTTATGCATTACTTTGATTTGCTTTGCTCAATATCTGCTTTCCGAGAATTTTCTACCTCTGTCCAATTCTTGACATCTGACAAAGAGTCAATCTCTTGGAAAAATCTATCAGAAATAAGTGATTTGTAAAGAGTACGATTTGCTCTAAAGTAAGCATACTCTTGTTTAAGTATTTCGTATTTCAAAGCATCGGCAACAAATCCTCGATATATAGCCCATTGATCTTCCATAACTCCACCTTGGAACTCTTTACACATAACATATTCATGAAAAACCACTTCTTCCCAGTAGCGTCGAATTTTTAACCTTTCTTCTTCTGTGTAATGCCTCTTATTCTGAGGATAGTTAAAAATATCATAATCATTCATAATTCTTTGTACATCAAGATAGCGGCTCCTGATTTGTTGAGTTACTCCAAGTGCTGCTAATCTCGCATTTCGTTCTGATGATTGTGTTGAAAGCTCTAAAGACTTAGATGCGATGGATGCCGAGTATAAAATCATTGATGCAGAAATTAAAGTTGCAGAGGCAGGAACAATTGCAGGATGATTTTTTGCGAACTCCAAAAACTTTTTTATCATAGCATTAGAGAATTATGCATAACGGCTAAGTTGAGCCGCCGCAGATAAATTTTAGGGTATAAGGCTCACTTTTGAATGTCGGCTCCAACGAAGGGTTATGCTTGGTGCTGAGTTTGGTTGCTTTCCATATATTGACGTAAAACTTTGTTTATTAGGGTTTTATATTGTTCTCCTTGAGCCTGAAACCACTGTTTCACATCTGGATCAAGCTGAACTAGGTTGTGTGCTTGATCTGCTGGAATACGTAAAGTAGCTCGTTCAAAAAATTTATCTGTCAGCGGCGGAATATCTGAGTAGTCGATATTCTCTTCTGACCTTGACTCTAAAGCTGCCCAATTAGTACGAGAGGTACTGTTCAAATCGTTTCTGCTCATGACGGTTGGCTCTTCGGGCTGAAATGATTTGATTCGGGTTACATCTTTTTGACGTTCCGTCCAGACTACCACTGCTATTCCAGGACCGAGAAAACCGATCCCAAACCAGCGATCTTCACCATAGTCGAAACGATCATCTAGCTCAATCAGCATTTCTCCATCAAACATCGTGGGAACATCAGCAAAATCAATCTCATGTTTACGAATATTTTCAATATTTTTCGCTTCGTCCCACTCAAATTGCATGAAGAATTAAGGTATGCCAGACTGAACTAACTTCTTTCATTATCACACATTTGGCTGAAATGGGCAGCAATTCTCATTTTAAGGTTTCATGACACTAAAACCCTTGCACCTAGAGGGGTTAAAATTCTTTAACGAATCTCTAGGTCGCTGAAACAACGCAAAATCGTTTCAAAATGAGAATTGCTGGGTTGCCACTTTCTTTTTTCTTTTGACTGATTACTGATCAAGTCACCCCATTCCCCTGAAGACAAAAAGGGTACGAAACTCGCACCCCACCAGATTGCTCTTAATTTAACTTACTTTTTCTTTTTGCCTTTAGCGGGCGGATTATCCTTCGCAGCCGGTTCCGGGGCTTTTTCCTCCACTTGCGGGGCTGCTGCCACGGGTTCCGGGGGTTTTTGTCCCATTTGGGCGGCTACTTCGGCGGCGAAGTCCGTTTCTTCTTTCTCGATCCCTTCACCTAGTACAAAGCGTTGGAAACGACGCACCTGAATATTTTCTCCCAGAGCGGCGATCGCTTGTTTGATCAACTCCTCAATACTAATGTTCTGGTCGCGGATAAAGGGTTGATCAAGCAGAGAAAGTTCTTTCAAACGTTTTTCAATGCGGCCGGCCACGATTTTTTCTTTGATATTATCGGGTTTATTGGCTAAATCGTCCCGTCCCATCTCAATTTCTTTTTCTTTGGCGGAGATTTCGGCGGGAATATCGGCCACTTTCACATATTCGACGTTAGGACAAGCGGCAATCTGCATCGCCACGTCATTAACCAATTTTTTGAACTCCTCGCGACGGGCGACAAAATCGGTTTCACAGTTCACTTCCACTAAAACACCGATGCGACTGCCGGTGTGGATGTAACTGCCGATCATCCCTTCTGCCGCTACCCGACTGGCTTTTTTCTCGGCGGAAGTAATCCCTTTTTGACGCAACCATTCGATCGCTTTAGTTATATCCCCCGCGTTTTCCGTCAGCGCCCTCTTGCAATCCATCATGCCAGCGCCGGTCTTTTCCCTAAGTTCTTTAACCTGTTGTGCTGTAATTTCTGCCATAAAATTCCTAACCTACTGCTTATAGTTGATCATGCCACGAGAGGGGCAGGTTTTGCCGATCGATAGGTTCGGAAAGTTTCTCCCCGAACCTAGCGGCAATCGACAGCTAATTTTCCCTAGTTATCCTCGTCTCCACTGGCAAATTCGGCGGCGTATTGAGAATAATCACCTTCTTCCTCGTACTCGGTTTCATCCTCGTAGTCTTCCTCGTATTCTTCCACCGCTGCTTGACCACCGCGACGACCTTCGATGATCGCATCGCTAATTTTACCTAAAATCAGTTTTACTGAGCGAATTGCGTCATCGTTGGCGGGAATCGGCACATCTACCAAGTCAGGATCGCAGTTAGTATCCAAGAGGGAGATGATGGGAATGCCCAATTTTTGACATTCTTGGATAGCGTTGTATTCCCGACGCTGATCCACTACGATGACTAAATCTGGTAGCCGGCGCATGGTTTTAATGCCACCGAGGTATTTTTCTAGTTTGCCTAATTCCCGACGCAGTACCGATGCTTCTTTTTTCGGTCGTTTATCGAGGGCGCCGCTATTTTCTAATTCTTCTAATTCTTTGAGTCTTTCTACCCGGCCGCGAATGGTTTCCCAGTTGGTTAACATTCCCCCTAACCAACGTTGGTTAACGAAGTGGCTACCGCTGCGTAAAGCTTCCTGTTTAATGATGGCTGCCGCTTGCCGCTTCGTACCTATGAATAAAAAGCGTTTACCGCTATCGGCTTCTCCTCGGACAAATTCGTAAGCTTCTTCAATTAATTGGGCAGTTTGCACCAAATCAATGATATGAACCCCATTTCGGGCAGTGTAGATGTACTGAGACATTTTTGGGTTCCAACGGCGCGTTTGATGGCCAAAGTGAACCCCAGACTCTAGCAATTCTGCGAGAGAGACAACGGGCATATTTTTCTCCTTTTCGGGTTTATCCTCCATCTAGGGCTGGATTTCTAGATTTCTAGAAACACCCGATCGCCTAGATGTGCGATTTTTGACAACTTTTCTAGTCTAACACGGAAGGGCGCGATTGCATACCCGTAAATATTGATTACTGAGGGCTTGCTAATGCAATTCCTCAAGTTTTTTCAAAACCGCTTCTGCATGGGCTTTTACCTTGACATTTGACCAAATATAGGCAATATTTCCCTGGGGGTCGATCAGGAAAGTGGCGCGTTTAATCCCCATGTATTCCTTACCCATAAATTTTTTTAATCCCCAGACTTGATAAATTTCCGCCAGTTGATGTTCGGTATCGCTCAATAATTGAATAGTTAAATTGTGTTTTTCAATAAAACGACAGTGGGACTTGGCTGAATCGGGACTAACTCCTAGAATTACCGCATTTAATTGCTGAAATTGCGGCGACAAAGCAGTAAAATCCCTCGCTTCTGCGGTGCAGCCCGGAGTGTTATCTTTGGGATAAAAATATAAGACCAACCATTGACCGGCAAAATCTGCTAATTTGGCAAATTCGGGGGCTTTTTGTCCAACTTCTAGGGTCATTTTTAGGAGTGTAAAGGCAAGAGTAAGAAAGGAGCGAGGGAGAGGGAAAGCAATAGCCAGACTTGATAGTTAAATCTGGGAAATTCGGGTTTTTCTGACTCAACTAAAGCATCGATTCTCTCTAATAAACGATTATTTAAAGAATTATCACTCAGAGCGACACAGCAACTATCGGAGAAGTTTATTTCCGCTACTTGATTAACTTTTTCTGCCACTAAAAGCAGCGATTCAGCTAATAGTAAATAATCCACTTGTCCAGAAGCGTACTTATCGGCGCGTAATTCCCGTAAGAAGACCAATTCTGACCATAAATTCTCGCTATTGGGCAACCAAGAAGACATTGATCGCAGCCAACCTAACCAGAAAAACCAGAAGGTGTCATGATATTCTTGGTGAGCTTGTTCGTGGGCTAAAACTGCTTGTAAATGTTCTTGATCCAAGAGATTTAATAATCCTTGGGTTACAATTAATTCCGACTTCCAGAAGCCAACTCTGGCACTGTAGGGAAAATCGAGGGCTAAAACTCTCGCCTTCTGAGTGGTGATTTTTTTGAGGGGATAACTGCTAAAATCCCGATGGGTTTGCCAAGTTTGATAGGAAAGTTTGATCAGACAAAATAGAGCAAAAACTAGCCAAATTATGGCGCTAAAGTAACTGATTAAACTGGAGTTATAGCCTAGCATTTGACCGCGATAGCCCATACAAACCACCGATATAACTGTCATTAACAGCAGCAAAGGAGGAAAGAGGAAGAAAAATAGCGTTGTCTGCCAACGACGCTGATAGCTAGGCAGAAACCAACGTAAACCAATGGCGATAGTTAATGCTAGTAATAACATTGAACCGTGCATTAGCTTTCTCTCCGTTGTTGACGCAGGGTATCTAAACGAGATGCGATCGCTTTTAATTGTTCGACACTAGCAATATCGAGACTATCGGCAAAAGAAGCCACCACATCCGCATTACCAATAGCCAAAAAACGATGTAATTGTTCGTAGGCTTTAATTGCCTGTGCTTGTTCCTTAGAAACCATCGGTTTCCAGTAGAAAATCCGACCCTTTTTATAACAACTTAACCAGCCTTTATTAGTTAAACGACGCAGTACCGTAGTCACAGAAGTATAGGCTAGATCCCGTTCTGGATCCGCTAAAATGCGATCATGGACATCCTTAACGCTGACGGTTTCCAATTCCCAGACAATATTAAGAATTTCCGCTTCTAGGGGGCCTAGGGATAACTGTTTTGGTTGATAGGTTGGCAATTGAGCCATAGCTACACAGAAATGAAGATTACTTTCCTGATCATAGCGGCAGATATCGATCGCCTGATAAAATAGCAACGATCCTTTATATTGTCTTTATGTCCACCGAAACTAATTTAACCACAACTACGGGTGCTGATGCCATTGATGTGGCGATCGCTAATGGCATTGATTTTGATGGTTCCCCGATTCCCCCAGCAAAATTGGAACTTTATCACCGGGTAATGGGTTTGGAAGCAGGACGACAAAGAAGCGGGGTTTCTAACACGATGAGATCGCGAATTGTCCGCATCGGGGCCAAACATATCCCCCAAGAGGAATTAAATCAGCTGTTGTTAGCCGCCGATTTTGCCCCTCTCAAGGAAAAAGAAATCGCTTTTTACCTATAATGTCGGCTTTTCATCTCTCGGTTTCACCTCGGAGATGAAAGGTTCCGCCAGCATAGAACAGCACTTCGACACATTTCGACAGGCTCAATGTAAAGGCTCAATGTAAAGGCTCAGTGACACGAGCACGACTAAGAATAACTCTAATCTATAGTTGCCAATTTAATTTTAGTATGCTAGAGTAGTTTGCGTGGTAGGTCGATAACGCAAAATGTTTGTTTTAGAGTACAAGCTTAGAGGAAAACCATCTCAATATCAAGCCATTGATGAGGCTATTCGGACAGTACAGTTTGTTCGGAATAAATGTCTTAGATATTGGGAAGACAATAAAGGTGTAGGACAAAAGGATGTATATAAATATGTCACTCAATTAAGAAGTGAATATCCTTTTGTTCAAGACCTTAACTCTACAGCTTGTCAACAGGCTTGCGAACGGACTTGGACTGCTATTCTTAGGTTCTATAACAATTGCAAGAACCAAATCGCTGGTAAAAAAGGATATCCTAAATACTCTAAACGTACTCATTCTAGGGAAAGTTTTGATCAGTACTTTTGGAGAAAAAGATAAAAAAGAGCAGTGTTTTAGATTCAAAGTTTCTCCACAATACAATCTCAGTCAAGAAGGTAATATCAATAAACTTTGGCAGTATCTCATTTATGCAAGTGAGTAATTATACTTATCCATAAAACTGGTTTCTAGCAAGGCTTTCAAAATAGCTTGACATAAACACCTGATTTAGGGGTTACAAAGGTGAGATGCTCCCTAAACTTTTCTCGATACGATATCCTATAGAAAATAACGAAGTTACCCCAGAACAGTGCCAAAAAGCATTCCCCCACCCAAAAAACAGCTAGATATCAATTAACTTTTCCCTAGAACACCGGCTCTTCTGGTTTCTGTGTGGAAACGAGGCCTATGGTGATAGTTTCTTCGGCAAAATAGTCCTAAAAGTCTTTCCCAGTAAGCATATAAGCAAAAATGATCACACAAAGTCGAGAAGAGCCACTTTTTTGTCCCATCAATTTAAAAACTTGCGTTTTTTTGATCATCTTAGCCTAGAGGACTGAGTAGTATGAGTTACAGCAAAGTTGATTGGTTAATTTTGTCCATCAGTGTAATCTGGGTTAAATCTCTCACTTTTTTCCGTTATCAATTACTAAGGGGTAGCTCGATCAATTGGACTTATTGAGAAAATCTTCGCACTAATTGAGAATAAACCAAGCTTTCATCAGGGTTTCAGGCGGTGCAATGCTGAAGTAAATCTATTTTTCGAGGTACCCCCAAGAGGATCGATAACCACTGATTCCGAGCCGATAATGATACACTAGGCATGATTTAACTACAAACCTCGATCGCAAAAGGAAATAAATATCGATGAAAGCCATGATTTTGGCAGCTGGCAAAGGAACTCGTGTCCGTCCGATTACCCATACGATTCCCAAACCCCTGATCCCGATTTTACAAAAGCCGGTGATGGAGTTTTTGTTGGAACTGTTGCGACAGCATGGCTTTGATCAGATCATGGTGAATGTCAGTCATTTAGCCGAAGAAATTGAGGGTTATTTCCGCGATGGTCAGCGTTTTGGGGTGCATATCGGCTATTCTTTTGAGGGTAGAATCGAAGAGGGCGAGTTAATCGGTGATGCCCTAGGATCGGCGGGCGGTTTACGACGAATTCAAGATTTTAATCCCTTTTTTGACGATACTTTTGTGGTTCTCTGTGGTGATGCGCTGATTGATCTCGATCTAACCGCAGCCTTTAAATGGCATCAAGAAAAGGGAGCGATCGCCACTATTGTCACCAAAACCGTCCCCAGAGAGGAAGTATCCAGTTATGGGGTGGTAGTCAGCGACGAGGAGGGAAGGATTCTCAGTTTCCAAGAAAAACCCGCCATTGATGAAGCTTTGAGTACCTGCATTAACACGGGTATCTATATTTTTGAGCCAGAAATCATTGATTTTATTCCCCCTAATAGTAAATACGACATTGGGGGCGAGTTATTCCCCCAATTAGTCGCTAAAGGTGCGCCTTTCTACGCTTTAAACATGGATTTTGAATGGGTGGATATTGGTAAAGTCCCCGACTACTGGCAGGCAATTCGCGGGGTGTTATCCAGGAAAATTAAAAATGTTGCTATCCCCGGCATCGAAGTTAAACCGGGCATCTACACGGGCTTAAATGTGGGGGTAAACTGGGATCGAGTCGATATCACCGGACCTGTGTATATCGGGGCAATGACGCGCATTGAAGACGGGGCGAAAATTGTCGGTCCGAGTATGATTGGTCCGAATTGTTGGATTTGTGGCGGCGCGACGGTGGATAATAGTGTTATTTTTGAATATTCTCGCCTCGGTTCAGGGGCCCGTTTGGTGGATAAGTTGGTCTTTGGGCGCTATTGTGTTGATAAAACCGGCGCGGCGATCGATGTGGAAGCAGCAGCCTTGGATTGGTTGATTACCGATACCCGCAAGGTTCTCCCAGAATTTGATCACCCTAAACATCAGGCCATTCGTTCTTTATTCAATGGCAAGTAGGCAACACCGCAACAGGGAACTTTTTACTTTTACTTGATAACTACCTAAGCAAAATTAATTAGACATATCTAACCACCCCTTGCATGAGTGCCTTTTGCCTATCCTCACCAAGACATTAATTTCGCACGACTACTTAGGGTTTGCTGAAAAATTACGGGCGAAGCATTCGGGGATGAAGACGCAAGGTTTTGAAGCACGATTCTCTCAAAATCTTGCACCTGTTTCGCGAGAAAAGCCACAAAACCCTTACCTTGCCTACATTTCACCTTTATTCAGCAAGCCCTACTTATCATGTTTGATTCTCCAGTTGATCTTCTCATTCTCTCCAATGGTCCCGGAGAAATATCCACATGGGTGCGTCCAGTTGTCAAGAGATTGCGACAAAACTTAACAGAAGCTCGATCGCTGTTGCGAATTTCGGTGATTCTTTCCCCTTGTACTCATTCTATGGGCGCGGAAACGGCAGTAGTTAGGAATTATCCGGAGGTCGATCGGGTCCAGTCGCCAGAAAACTTCTTTAATTTTCTTTTCTGGGGAAAAACCGCCGATAATTGGGATTGGCACCCCAAGGGCATCGTTTTATTTTTAGGGGGCGATCAATTTTTTGCCCTCACCATCGGTAAACGTTTGGGTTATCGCACCGTTATCTATGCGGAATGGGAAGCGCGTTGGTATCGGGGGATTGATCGCTTTGCCGCGATGAATACAAGTGTATTAAATAATATTCCCCAACAATATCAGCATAAATTCACTGTTATCGGTGATTTAATGGTGGATTTGCCCACTGCTATCACCCCCGATGACACTACCTTAATTGCACTCCTCCCGGGGTCCAAACCCTCAAAATTAGCCCAGGGTGTACCCCTAACCCTAGCCATTGCTGAAAAGATACACGAGCAGGCTCCCCAGACTAAATTCTTAATTCCCGTCGCTCCTACCCTAAATTTAGCTTATTTAGCGAAATTTGCCGATCCTAGCTATAATCCGATGATCACTAAAACCGGTTGGAGTGCTGCCCAATTAAAAAACGGTGAAAAACCCTATTTAGAAACAGCTAAGGGGGTAAAAGTTGACCTAATTACCGATTTTCCCGCCTATAACCAGCTTTCTCGCTGTCATTTAGCTTTAACTACGGTGGGAGCTAATACTGCCGAATTAGGGGCGCTGGCAATCCCGATGATTATTTTACTACCGACTCAGCAACTAGACGCGATGAGAACTTGGGACGGTTTACCCGGTTTATTAGCCCAACTGCCGGGGGTGGGTTCTTTATTTGCTAAGATAATTAATCTCTATATGTTGCGAAAAAAGCGTTTATATGCTTGGCCAAACATTTGGGCTGGTGCCGAAATTGTTCCGGAATTATTAGGGGAATTACAACCAGAGGAGGTGGCAAATATAGCTATATCCTGGCTAGAAAATCCCGAACAATTAGAGGCTATCCGGCAAAAATTGCGCTCAGTGCGCGGACAAGCAGGAGCAGTGGATAAGTTAGTATCTATTATTGCCGAACAACTGTCTAGCTTCTAATCAATCGGAGAATTAAGCTTGTTGATTATAATTAAATTGAAGATAGATTTTGGGTTCGATCCCCCCTGCCCCCCTTGATAAGGGGGGTGCCGATAGGCGGGGGGATCTGACAGTTTTTAACACCTAACTACTTAAGCTTGTTGGTAGTGAGGATCAATTTCGATTAATTTATTAACAGTTTGATAGAATTCCTGCTGATAAAATTCCCGTTGATTGCTGTCGAGATCATTAATTAATTGTTCTTGACAGTAGCGACGATATTCCATTAAACTAATTTTTTCCATAGCTATAATAGCATCTTTAATTTGTTCTTCTGGTTGCAAAATTTCCTGACTGGTATGTTCATTTAAGTGAAATAAAGAATTAAAATCACGATTTTTGTCTGTAGTTATCATCAATAAATGATTCTGTAAAGATGACATCAAATCTCTTGGGTTAGTAATTTGGGTTTCTAACTCTAAAATTACTTGCCATAACCAACGATAATTAGGGACATTAAAAATTAAATCTTTTTCATCCAAAAGTTCACAAATTAGCCCTCGATATTCGGAAGAATGGAGATAGATTAATAATAATAACCATTCGGCTTTTTCTGTGCCATTTTTTTCGTATTTATCTAAAATATTTTTCCTCTTAATTGCTGGAGATTTTCCTTGAGGTTTATTAACCTGTTTAGAGAGATTCTTTAAAATATATGGCAAACGAGTAGCATCTTTTTGAGCCAAAATTTCAGCACAATAATCTAGATAAAAAGTCCGTTGATTGCCATCAATTAACTTTTGTAGTAAACTCACCATACTGCTAGACACTTGTTGAAAATGTATTCCCTGTTTTAAATCTTTGTTCATCAATATTTGCGAGATTTGCCAATCAATCCAAAAAGGAGATTTTTCGATTAATTCTTGATAACTATTCACCCCGCCAGCACGAGATTTAAGAAATTCATCGGCATCTTTACCATCGGGAAGATTGAGGATTTTTAGGTTAACTTGTCCCGAATAAACTAGGGAGTTAATTTCCTCGATTGCCCTTTGTGTCGCTTTAATTCCCGCTTGATCGGCATCAAAATTAAAGATTATTTGTTTACTTTCACTATAGCGCAAAAGTAGCTTAATTTGCTCTTGACTTAAAGCTGTTCCTAAACAGGCAACCACATTATTAATACCGGCAGCATGGAGAGCGATTGCATCAAAATAACCCTCGACAACTATCGCTAAATCTTGCTGAATAATTGCCTGTTTAGCTCGATCGAGAGCAAAGAGAGTTTTTCCTTTTTCAAATAGAGGGGTATCGGGAGAATTTAGATACTTTGGTTGTTCATCACCTAAACTACGACTACCAAAAGCGATCGCACGTCCTTGACTATCAAAAATAGGAATCATTAAACGATCTCGAAATTGATCGTAATAACCACTACCATTTTGACGCGCTTTAATTAATCCTGCTTGTGCCACTAAAGCCACAGGATAGCGCTTTTGTTCCACCAAATAACGATAGAGCGTTTCCCAACCTTCTGGAGAATATCCCAGTTGAAAAGTTGCGATAGTTTCCGCAGTTAGTTGTCGTTGTACCTTGAGATAATCTAACGCTTTTTCCCCTTGAGGTTGACTAAGGGCGTGTTGATAAAAACTCACCGCCACGGCCATTATCTCGTATAATTGTTCCTTGAGGGATAATTGCTGTTCTAATTCCTGACGCTGTTCTACTGCTAGAGTTTTAATCGGGATTTGATACCTTCTAGCAAGATCGAAAACCACTTCACTAAAAGATTGTTTCCCCACTTCCATGAAAAATTTAATCCCGTTTCCCCCCGCACCACAGCCAAAACAGTAATACATTTGTTTGGCAGGACTAACCGTAAAACTAGGGGATTTTTCCTCGTGAAAGGGACATAAACCGACGTATTCCCTTCCCCTTTTTTTGAGGACGACTCTCTCGGAAATTAAATCCACAATATCAATTCTTTGTTTAACTTCTTCGATCGTATCTGGATGTAGTCTCGGTGTATCCATAATCAGTTATCAGGAGTCAGTTTTAAGTGAGCAGTATATATTAAGTGAGCAGTATTAAATAAGAAGTTTCCCACCGTCTTTGTTTACCGATCGCTGATCACTGAAAAATCTCCCCAACACCTACCACCCCCACTAGCGCCCTTTTTGACTCCTAGAAATTCGCACCCATAAGTAATAAGAAAGGACTTGACTTTGGCAGCGCCTTGTGCTATACTTTTCTTATAATGGTAATCCGTGCAAATTTTCGTGGACTTTAATATTTCCATAATGAATAAAATCTTTTAAAAAAATTATCTCAAAATCTCCCGACAAAAGCAAGCAAAATTTCGCCCATAATTGTTAAGTTTTCTTAAAAATGCAGAGACCAGCAAGGAAAGAACTGGTCACTGATCATTGATCACTGAAAAACTTCCCCAATGCGATGGCTGCATTTTGTCCTCCGAAACCGAAACTAAGACAGAGACAATTGTGCAGGGAAAAATTAACAGCCGATCTAATTAAATTTAATTGAAAAGGCGACTCGCGCACACCGACACAGGGGGGAATTAGCTGATTTTTCAGGGCCATTAAACAAAAAGCCACACCTAACGCCCCCGAAGCCCCTAAAGTGTGTCCTGTTGCGCCTTTTGTCGAGCTTACAGCCACTTGCGACCCAAAAATGCTGGCGATCAGGTTTGCCTCCCGTTCATCGTTTAAAAGCGTGCTAGTGCCGTGGGCGTGAATGTAATTAATTTCATCTTTTCTTAATTGACTTCTGTGCAAACATAGTTCTACGGCTTTGGTAGCACTACGATTATCCACCGCCGGGGCGCTAAGATGATCGGCATCACAGCTAAAACCATAGCCCAAAATTTGCCCGTAGATGGGGGCATTTCTGCTTAAAGCCCGTTTCTCCGATTCAAGGACTAAAATCGCGCCACCTTCCCCCAAAACCAAGCCCTCCCTAGCTATATCAAAAGGATAACAGCCCGTTTTCGCCAAAGCTCCCATCTGTTCAAATCCCACCAAAGTTAAGGGAGTGATCGGGGTTTCGATCGCCCCGGCTAAAACTCGATCGCATTCTCCCATTTTGATTAATTCTACACCCTGGGCGATCGACCAGATAGCCGTGGCACAGGCCGCCATAGGTGCTAGAACTGGGGCGCCAGTTTCTATCAATCTAGCGGTCAATACCGAGGCGCGATCGGGTAAACTATCTAACCAGTTTTCTACTATTCCCGTCGCTGCCATCCGTTCCCATAAACCCTGACAACCGCGACTAGAACCGATAGTGACACCACAATCCTTTAAGGGAGAGGTTAATTTCGCATCTTCGAGGGCAGCAATCAGAGCAATTTTGGTTAAATCCTCTAAAAATGCTGGTTTGTGACCGATTAAACCCAAGGGTAAAGCGGGTAAATCAGAAAAGGGTTGTTGCCTAGTTATACCAGTTTTGCCCTCTAGTAATCTTTGCCAACTCTGACTTAAATTTCCCAGAGAACTGATCAACCCAATTCCCGTCACTACAACATTCATTTATCAGTTATCAGTTATCAGGTATCGGAATATTAAATGATTGGGTGGGTTAGGACAAAGACTAAATTATCGTCCCGCGAACCCACCCAATCTGATCGCTATTTTTTCAGGTTTTCCGCTCCGGAAATAACTTTGGCCGAGTCAATTTTATCCCCTTGTTTAATGGTATCGATCACTTCCATTCCCTTAGTGACATAACCAAAAACGGCATAATCACCATCAAGGAAATTGATATCCGACAGGGCAAAATAAAACTGAGAAGAAGCGGAATTAGGCTGTTGAGAACGGGCCATCGCGATCGCACCGCGTTTATGGGGTAAAGCGACGATAGGAGTGCGCGACGTGGCCTGTTGACCGATTGATTTCCCATAAATCGGCTCTTTTTCGTCTTTAAGGAGAATTTCCAGGGGAACATAACGGGGTTGCTTGGTTTCTGGATCGACAAAACCACCAGTTCCGCGACCCTGGGGATCACCACCTTGGGCGACAAAAGGCTGCGGTTCTGTAACCACGCGATGGAAAGTTAAACCATTATAAAAACCTCTCTCCACCAGATCCACAAAGTTACCGGCAGTAACTGGGGCCGCATTGCCATCAATTTCGATCGTTACCGGGTTACCTTTGATAATCATCTCGACGACAGCAGTTCCATCTAAGCGGGGTTTGTAATTATCCATGTTGACACTGCCCGAACTGGCAGGTTGAGAGGTTTGGGTGATACTAGAATTATCGGGGGTGGAGTTAGCTTCTGGGGAAGAACAGCCAAAAAGCGTCGTAGTTGTGATTAAAAAAACACAAACCACAGACAACCAGCCAGATTTTGTTATCTTCATCATTTTATAGCCAAAAAGAGCGAAAAAAGGCCTACAATCCCTCTAGAGGAATTTCCAGAAAACGAGCGAGTTCCGCTCCTTGATTTTCCAGTTCCGAGAGGGACATCGGATCACCGACGCGAGTTAAAGGAATATCGCGACGCTGTTTAATCCGCAGGAATAGTTCCCGTTTCGGGTTGAGTCCTTCTCGCACTTCGGCCCGCACAGCTTGCACATCTTCGAGGGGCCAATCGAGATCAACGCGACGATTTTTGCCGGGGTAGCCCCAACGAAAGATTTTAAGTTTGCCAGTTTCCTTATTAAACTCGTTGTAACCACCTCCGACATTCCAGAGGAGAGATAACCAGAGATAGATGGCTAAAAGGGTCCCCGCAGTGCCATAAAAGAGGAGGGCGACCCCTTGGGGAATAAATTGTAAGGCACTGGTATCGCTAACGAGAAGTAGATTGACCTTCAAATAACTGGAAAGACCGGCAAGGAGAAACCCTAGACCGCCAATAGAGACGATTACAGCCCAAAAATAGTTACTAGGGCGACGCGCTCCCACTACTTCTTGCCGCAGGATCAGGCTATCTTTACTTGTTGTTTGCGCTTTCATGAATTCTTCTTAAGGTTGCCTAGAGTCATTTTACCAGCTTTTTTCTCCCCAGTTCCCCAACCCCGACCCAGGGACACAGCCGTTGATTTTCCTGGGTGTACCCATGTTTATTATAATATTCACTTATAGGTGAGTGGGGGAATTTTAGGGGAAAATTCCGTAATCGTAATTTTCCTGGGCAATAAAAGGCGTTAGATTTATTCGGGGTTCCCTTAATTTGTACCCAGTAACGGCACATTCAGATACAGCACGGGTTATGGCCTTTTCTCAAGGGGGAAATCCAATAATTAAATCTCCACCTTTTAAAATACAAATCGATTATTAGAAGTAAATCCGTAGTGAATTACTCATAACTTCGGTGGCCGATTGTAACTTTTAAGGTGTTTGTCCAAAGACCATATATAGACGCGGCGGTCTAGATTTTGATCACAAATTCTTTGCCAATCATGAATGATAGAAAGGTCTCCCAGTCCCCTACCTTGCATCCCTTGATCAGGAAACTCTGTTAACCATCCTTGCAGGTCTTCTTCCTTTAGAAAATTAATGGGGGTGAAGGGAGATTTTCCTTCAAGAGCTTGTGTAACCTGATCTACAAATTTTTCTGCACAAGTACGTCGCTGATTGCCATCTCCATTTTGGGCAATATAATTGCCCGTTTCCAGAATAGTCGCCATTGGCAAAAAAAGAGATTCTTTAGCTTCAATTTTCTCTTTTAACTCTTGAAATATTAACTCAGATTGACTCGCCTTTTGGGGGACATTAAGTATCTCTAAAAAGATCGAAGTATCGATTAGGCAAATAGCTCCCATCAGGCTACTTCTCCCTGTTTTAATTGCTCTAACCAACTTAGCGCGTTTTGTTGACGTTGTTCTGCTGTGGACTTATCCTTTAAGAACTTATCTAATACTTGTTTATTCATCAACTGACCAAGAGTTCCCTGCACAATTAATTCGGGGAAACGCTCTAAATCAGCTAATCGGACAATACGACTATCTCCTGCTTGCGGATCTCGGTAACAACAAAGTACATTTCCAATATCACTATCGGGTACTGCATCTAGTAACGCCGGGTTATGGGAAGTGATCAGTACCCTCAGTTTTCTTTCTAAGGCGATCTCCCGAATTTGCTTAACTAAATTATCTGCACGACTGGGATGAACACCATTATCGATCTCTTCAATAATTACGAAAGTTCCAGGATTTACACTTAGTAGAGTTGCGGCAATCGCTAAAACTCTCAGAGTACCCTCAGACAACAAAGGAGCATCTATCTGATGTTTTTTGTTCCCAAAAGACTCTATTAGTCTCACCATAACATCGTTGCGGTCTGTAATGATAAAGTCAATATCGGTAATATCCTGTTCTGGTAATAAACGAATGAAGTCAAGCAACTTGTTTTTTTGAGTCTCTCCCTGCTGACAAACTGCATAAAGAACACTAGAAAGGTTAGAGCCATCTTCTTTAATATCATCATCTTTAGCGTAAGCATAATCCCGCATTACTGCTGGACGAGGATTAAGAAAGACAATATTTCTCAAGGTTTCTCGAATTACTTTATTAACTGCTGGAATAATTTTTTGTGATTGAGTATGACTTTGCTGGAACCGACTGGGAGTTTCTAATTGATAAAAAATAGCTTGTCGGTTAGAGCAAGGTATATGGGGCTTATTTTTGCCTTTCTTAAAATTGTTATACATCACACTAATTTCATCGGTGTGTGAGTTGGGATCGCCATCAATTTTGTAAAGTGTTAATTCCTGATCTTTACTAGCTTTACTGACACTTTCTCCGCTTATAATAAGTCGGTCTGATAATAGCTCAATTTCAATCTCAAAATCAGTCCAACCATCGGGAGCTTTATCAATGTGTGTTTCCAAGGTAAAATACTGTTTTTCTACACCGAAAAGATCGATCAATTGTCCACGAGCAATTGCATTCCCACTTTGAATATTGCGTTCAATGTCATCTAACCTGCTACCTTTCGCTAACCACGAAAGTAAGCGAATTGCTTCTAGTGCATTACTTTTCCCTGACGCATTAGCACCGATTAAAAAGGTGATGGGTGCTAGAGACAAGGTTGCCTCCTGATAGCTTTTGAAATTCCGAAGAGTCAGCGATGTTAACATACTTTTCACCCATTAAATCTTGACTGGTGCAGTTTGAGCATTTGTACTAAAAGTTCCAATACGCAGTTTAAATTCAGCGCAGCTTATAGACTCTAACGAGTACCGAAAACTAGCACCCATAACCTTGAAAACTCAAACTGTAGGGCAGGGCATATCCGAACAGTATAATCTAAGCTTGGGGAAATAAGGTCGCTGTTTTATTGGCATTAGGGCGAAACCCTTACCCTTACTGCAGGTCGCTTCTCAGAAAAAATTGAAAAGACGCTACTGGGTACATTTTTCCCTTGAAAATGGCTGTACCGTTGACTGTATCTAGAGTAGAGCGATTCTGTGGAGTTGGCTTTATAGTGATCGCTAACCTTATGATCACAGATGATGTCATTAATCTTTAGAGTAAGCAATTCCCTCTGTAGCCATGTTTTTGCTGGTTTTCTGCCCCTAAACAAGCTATAATGGCCGAAAGGTCAAATTGGAAAATTTTTGCCTCAAACCCTATCTGCGTAAAGACTTCGGGATTTTGTGTTCAGTTGTCCGTTAGTATTATATTGCTTTAACTAAGGCTCTGTGAGACTTTTAGCCATAGCTAGTATTTTTGTACGGGTAAAGTCCAGATCTCAATGGTCGCCTTTTTTAACTTTTTTATTGATCTCATTAAGCATTTCTACTTATTGCAAGGGTGAGATGCTCCCTTATGAAATATGAAACTAGAGGCAAAGTCAAAATTAATAATCGTCTTAATTCCAATGAAATTAAAAGATATTGTCAACAAAGTCAAAATAGATTCTAGAAAATTAACTCAATATGCTCTCAATTTAGACAATCCAAAAGGATTAAATAAAGCCATCATGTTTCAACGCCACTTAGGATATATTCAAGATAATTATGAGCCACTTCTACAACAAATCGCTAACAAAGCCCTTGAAGCAAAAGCTGTTTATAAAAGTACAGATCAACATGGCAAACGCTATCAAGTTGACCTAGAAATTACAGGAATTGAACCAGGGCAACAAGAAATAGTGAGGACTGGATGGATTGTTGAGCCTGATAGTGATACAGCTAAATTAGTAACTTTATATGTGAGAAAAAGACCATGATTAAACCAGAATTATTTGACCTCGTGGAATTATTAGTTGACTTGCCTGAACATAACTTAATAATGGGAGAACAAGGGACAATTGTTGAAGACTATAATGATGGTTGTTATGAAATTGAATTTAGTAATGATCTAGGGGAAACTATAGCCCTTTGTTCTCTCCCAATGCAGCAATTTATTGTCATCTGGAAAGCTCAGAACAAAACTTGGTTATCTTTAACAGAAAAGCTAACAGCTTTAATCGATAAATTACCCAAAGAAAAGCAACAAAAAGTTTTAGATTTCACCCGATCTTTGTATCAATAAAATCGAAAAAATAGGCTATTCCAGAATTGTTATGCAAATAATTAACTTAAAATAAAAGCTAAAATTCATACAGGGAAGGACTTAAGGCACAAACAGGTTAATACCAAAAGATAGACAATAGAGTTAAGATTTGATATGATCGCCAAAAACGAGAGTATTTTACCTATGATAGTTGACAAATTTTTGAACCTAAAAGGAACCTCTATTCAAGGCTATCGACACCTAGAAAATATCGGTATAGTTTGACGAATCGAATCAAAAAATAAAAAAGCAACCTGTCCTCGTTAAGGATTAGTCTAGGGCGTATCGATATTAAAACTCCTGCCAAACCTGGGGAAAGCCTAGTAAAAACACAAGTGTACAAAGCTTGGAGCCGAATAATTCACTGTGTGATAAATCCCAATTCCAAAGACTATATACCAGGAGTTGAAGTTCATGATTCATGGCGTGATTTTAAGCGGTTCCTACAAGATGTTGGTCATCCCCCTGAAAAAAATATGGTATTTTCTAGGCTAGATAAAAACCAAGTATTTTTTCCAGAAAATTGTGCTTGGCTTAGGAGAAGTGAGGCAAGTAGGCTCAATGCCGAACAAAGATAAAAATAATCGGGAAATTATAAATCACAAAGTAAAAAGTTTATCTGATTGTATGGAAATACAACTCGAATTACCTTTAGATCTATCAGTAGGTACAGCAGATAGAATTATTGTTGAAGGTATTCAAACTCAAGAGCGGAAACCTACGAAAACTTTTTTTCAAACCCACATCCAGCAGGTTATTTTGAATATTTTTTATTTAACCTAACCCAGTCATAGAAAGGCTTACAGCTATTTAAGTATTACTCTGCAATGGTGTTAGCTGTTTTTCAATAAATAAAAGTTTGGCAAAATAATCTGCTGGGAGTAGCTCGTTAAGTATATATACTCACATCATCAAGTGCTGAATGTGGGTTCAAACCGCAAAATCTTTACAATTGCAAGGAGAGCCGGATTGGTCGGTTCAAATCGACGATCGATAATCGGGGTTCCCTCGATCGCTCGAAATCCTGACAGATCGATCGCTTCCTCGTGAAAATTATCCTAGAAATCTATTCCCAAGTAAAAGCGAATCGAGAACATTTTTTAACCCGCTCTCAAACAAAGTCGGATTTCCAAATATGAACCGCTCGTCGGGCTAAACTTTCTTGACGTTTAGCGATCGTGTCCGGTGTCCATTCCTCTGGTACTATATTTCTCGCTAGAGCATAATCGCTTTGTTGGTAAATCTCTTGTTTATCTGTATAGTATTGATTGCCGATTTGACGATTCAAATTAGCTTCTAAAGGAATCAAGTTACCGATCCGATAGGTCATTTCCTCGATCTCGTTATCGAGAAAGTGAACGCGCCATCGATCGCTCGGCGATTCTGGTAGAATATGCTCGATCGAGAATCCATCTTCCGCTATATTAGATCGACCCGATTCGTCCATTTCTAATTTCCAGAGAATATATCGAACCAGTTTTTTCTTTTGACCTCTGGTAGAAATCGAAAGAATCGAAAAATCCTGCACGAACTTAGTATCCGTGACATAAACCGATCGCAAGCCCTCGAAAACTTGTCTTGGAGTCGTCATTTCGCCATTATTTATGGCGATTGCTATCTTATTATAAATCCCTTCTAGCTCATTCGGGTTAAGACTACTGACAATCGTGTATCGAAACGAAATTATACAAACCAATTTTAGTAGGCGGGTGAAGTTCTCGCTTGAAAATTTATTGTATGCCGAGAATAAAACTGGATAGGCTTGTTTTACGCCAAATAGTTCGATTTCTCGAATATAAGGGATATTATCCGGAGTATCTTGCCAGAATTCATCATTGGGATTATTAAGAGCGATAAAAAGACCACTATATTCTTCGAGTTGTTCGAGTAATTTAAACGCGCTTTCAGCGTTTTGTATAGACTCTCGAACCCTTTTAAATAAACGTTCCCGTCTTACTCTCGTCCGCGTGAGGCTGAGATAGTAACGTAGGAACTCGGGGAATTTTTCCATTGTAACGGTATCAATAATTCCTCTCCACTGTCGTTGTCCTTCTCGCAAATCATCCGCCCCTCGGAAAAGAGAAAACAAATAATTTTTTAATAGATCGGTTGAACTTAGCTCTATCCCTCTAGCGTTTAGGGTCTCGAAAACCGTGTACGCATTCAATTCATCTTCAACATTAATCTGAATAAATAAGAGTCTTTTGGCAACGGTATCCGTTAAAAAAATTGCCAGTTCTTTTCCACTGTTAACTACGCTTGTAAGCTTTTGCAATGAATCCGAAAAGTATTGAAAAGCTTTCCATAGGAGTTGGTTGGATTTTGCGAGCGATCGAGGATTGCGAGGAGGTCTAAAGTTAATGAGACGACTTTGATAAAAATCATTATTATTTTCATTCAAAATTAATTTACTAGATTCTTTTAAAGAACCCAGATCTTTATTACTCAAATAACCGCTTTTGAGAAGCCGTTGTCGTTCTCTATTCGCTTCCGCTTCTTCCCCCTGATCGATTAACGTTTGAATTTTTTCGATAATCGCTATAGCGAGAATACTAATCGTTACCAATCGTTGTTGTCCGTCAATAATTGTAAAATCCGTATCCGATCGCTGGGAACCCTGTAAAACGATCGCTCCCATGTAATGACTAGAATCGGGGTTTTCATAGAGCGTTTGAATATCCTGCCAGAGATCTTCCCAATTTTCTTCCTTCCACGAATAATCTCTTTGAAAAGGGGGAACTCGGTAGATTTTGCCATTGCCGATGAGATCGCTAAAATTGCTGGTTCGGGTATCTAATAGATGAGTACGGGACATAGGTTCGATCGGCAGTCAGTTCATCACTTCTAACTTACCAAATATCAGCCGATCGTTTACCCGTGTTAAAAACTACCAAAAAAAGGATGGCTTCGCGGCCATCCCTACAAACCTTTAAACCACAGCCAAATTAGTAGCGGCCAGCATTGGGTTTATGAACAATAAAGCTCATGGTTTGACATTGTTTGATGTTGTCAAAAGCGATAACGCGGATGTAGCAATCAGAATATTCAGTGCGGCACTCGCGAACTTCATTAAGAACTTCTTGGGGGCCAGAAACAGAGAATAAAGGCAGTTTCCACATCGTCCAATGATAATCTGCGGGTTTGGGATCTTTTTCAAATTCCACAGCAGGAATATAACCCTGATCGATCATGTATTGAATTTGTTTAGCAATTTGTTGATCGGTGAGGGGGGGCAAGTAGGAAAGAGTTTCGTAACGCTTCTCTTTAGGTAAAGTTTTCATGGGTTTCTTGATTCCTTATGGGTTGGGTAGATCATCAACATCGAGATTTAATTCCGATGTCTCTGGTTGACTTATAGCAGTACGGGTGAGACGTTCCAAAAGTTGCCGACGATGTTCGGTATTGTCATTAATAATTCCCGTTTTTACCATCTCTGGCAAGAACTCTAAAACCTGTTCGGCTAGATGTTCTCTTACCGTCATGATTCGCAAAACTAACTCTTTATTCTCAGCCATTAACCCCGCAATATAGGCCTCGCCATCCTGAATGGAATGGCTAGAAGTATAGTGACTCAGCCAAATAGCTAAAGTCGGATTAGTTTCTGATAATTGATCGATAATCGTGCGAACCGCTTGGTAAGTTAGGTAACTTTGTAAGACTTTCGCGGTATCTTGAACAACTTTTTTCGGATACATTTTATACAGTTTTCAGTTATTGGCTAGGCAGTTATCAGTGTTGAAATTCTAACCACTGCTTGCCGATTTTGGGCAAGTCCCCGGCATTATTTTGCACCGATAACTGCTAACAACTTTCCGAAGGGCTGTATTAGAGGGTATCCATAGCCTCGAACTCGAATTTAATTTCTTTCCAGAGTTCGCAAGCGGCAGCCAGTTCAGGACTCCAACGGCAAGCTTCCCGGATAACGTCGTTACCTTCGCGGGCCAAGGAGCGTCCTTCGTTACGAGCTTGGATACAAGCTTCCAGAGCCACACGGTTAGCGGTGGCACCCGGTGCGTTACCCCAGGGGTGGCCGAGGGTTCCACCACCGAACTGTAAGCAGGAATCGTCGCCGAAGATTTCCACCAGCGCCGGCATATGCCAAACGTGGATACCACCGGAAGCAACGGGCATTACCCCGGGTAAGGAAGCGTAGTCTTGGGTGAAGAAAATACCACGAGCGCGATCTTCTTCTACATAGTCTTCACGCATCAGGTCAACAAAACCCATCGTGATCCCGCGTTCACCTTCAAGTTTACCCACAACGGTTCCCGAGTGCAGGTGATCACCACCAGAGAGACGTAAGCACTTAGCTAAAACGCGGAAGTGGATACCATGATTTTTCTGACGGTCGATAACCGCGTGCATTGCCCGGTGAATGTGGAGCAGTAACCCTTTGTCGCGGCAGAATTTCGCCAGGGTGGTGTTAGCGGTGAAACCCCCGGTGAGGTAGTCGTGCATGATGATGGGGGTTTTGATTTCGGCGGCGAATTCAGCCCGTTGCATCATCTGCTCGCAGGTAGGAGCGGTTACGTTTAAGTAATGTCCTTTAACTTCGTTGGTTTCTGCTTGGGATTTAACGATCGCCTCTTGGACAAAGAGGAAACGATCGCGCCAACGCATGAAGGGTTGAGAGTTGATATTTTCGTCGTCTTTGGTGAAGTCTAAACCACCGCGAAGACATTCATAAACGGCACGACCGTAGTTTTTAGCGGAAAGGCCGAGTTTGGGTTTGATGGTGCAACCGAGTAGGGGGCGACCGTATTTGTTTAATTTGTCCCGTTCAACGGTGATACCGTGGGGAGGACCTTGGAAGGTTTTGATTAAAGCGACGGGGAAACGGATATCTTCTAAACGGAGACCGCGTAGAGCTTTGAAACCGAAAACGTTACCAACAATCGAGGTGAGGATGTTGGTGACGGAACCTTCTTCAAATAGATCTAAGGGATAGGCAACGAAACAGAAGAACTGGTTATCTTCGTTGGGTACGGGTTCGATATCATAACAACGGCCTTTATAGCGATCGAGGTCGGTTAAGTTATCGGTCCAAACGGTGGTCCAGGTACCTGTGGAAGATTCCGCCGCTACCGCCGCACCTGCTTCTTCAGGAGGAACTCCGGGTTGGGGTGTTACCCGGAAGCAAGCTAGTAGATCGGTATCTTTGGGGGTGTAGTCGGGGGTGTAGTAGGTCAGGCGGTAGTCTTTTACGCCGGCCTGGAAACCTTTGGATTTGGCTTGCACCATTGGGATTATTCCTCCATAAACTGCATGATTAGTCGCACCTGTAAAATCTCGCCGTCAACCGACATAGATTTTTCTTAAGCTCCTTTCCCCTGCTGCTAGGAGCGAAGTTAGGGAGCAATTTTCACTAATGTTTTTTTCAACTGATCATCTTAACACGAACTTTACCCTATTCTGATCATTTTTTTCTTTATCCCTAAAATTTTGATTGTTTTTTTTTCTCGGAGAGATTAGTTTCTTTAATCTCTCGTCATCTAACTTTGACAATCTCCACAAAAACACAAAAAAATCAACAAAAATCTACCTGATTGACACACAGAAACATCTGCTCATCAGGCCTTGAGCGATTAAAACTACTTCTTAAATTGAGGAAGATTATCAATAATTACAACCTCAAAAAATGTCGGCAATCGCTAAAGATGAATTAGATTTTTAAGCAATTATACTCAGTACCTAGAGGACAGTTAGACAGCAGTGAACTCTAGATAAATTAGGTCTAATTACTCAGTAGTTATTGTGGAAATTTTTGGCTTATGAACGATTATTTTCCCCTTCAAGAATTAAGGTTATTGTTGCCATTAAAACGATGACGTTCTGGAAATAGCGTGACCAATAACTGATTGATATAGACTTTTCCGACCACCGATGCTTGATTCGGTCGGTTAGTAGTAGATGCTTGTTCTCTGGTTTCCGCAGGACTGGCCTCGGCGACCATTTCCTCGCTATCCCAAGGACTGGCCACGGTTTCGGCGACCATTTCCTCCACGGACGGGCCTGGGGACACTTGACTGACTACGGGTTCTGGTTGTGGTAGAGGGGGTCTTTCCGGTTCCGATCGAGTTGCCGACACCTCGATGGTAATTTGACGGGAAGTATCTCCGATCAGGGAGCCGGACGGCACGATCGACATCGCTGCCACGGAAGCATTAAAAATCGTTGTGGTTGACCCGATACAGGCATTTTCACCGATTTCACCCCGACCGACTATTAGAACTCCTGTACCTAAAATTGCTCCAGCACCGATAGCAATAACACCCTGATAGGCGGTTAGAATCGTTCCCATACCCAGACAAGCACCCGCACCGATAATTATTCGGCTATTGGGGGCTGCTCGGAGAATCACCCCCGCAGCCACGATCGCACTCTCATCAATGGTTACATCACCATTGACATAGAACTCCGAGCGGCTAATAGGTTGAACAGGGGGTAAGGACATAATTGACAGTTACTCAGTGACCAGGGATCAGTGATCAGGGGTTAGGGGGTAGGGGTTAGAGTTTCAGGTATTTTTCCCGATCCACCAACACCTAACACCTATCTCCGTTCACCGCTAGCTGAGTCCTGAAATTAAGGGCGTTGAATAATCGATTCGAGAACACGACGTTTTGCTTGGGAGTCAATCCCGATCAGACGAACGTATTCCCCTTGATGGTCCCGCAGACAGGTTTCTAAAGCGGCCACCACATCGGATTCGCGACTGCTATCGATGGGGGTGCAGCTTTGCCAAGAACTGGTTTTAAAACGACGTTTATCCGCGTGTTCGGCCCCGATTTTGTGACCTTGGTTCAATAAAGAACGAATTTGAGCGATCGTTTCTGCGGTTAAGGTACTGGTTAAAGTGGCAGTACCGCCGCCGGAGGAGCCGGAAGCATAGCTTTTGAAACTCGGTTCAGCAACGGTGGCGATTTTACCATCGGGACGCTGGATCACCGTTTCTAAAACCCGTTTTTTGGCTTTAGCATCGATACCGAGTAAGCGGACGTATTCGCCGCTATGTTCGCGTAAACAATCTTCCAAAGCAGTAATTACCTCGGATTCGCGATTGCTTTCGATCGGAGCGCAACTCTGCCAAGAACTGGTTTTAAACCGGCGTTTATCGGCGTGTTCGGTGCCGATTTTGTAGCCTTGGGCGAGCAGGGAACGAATTTGAGCGATCGTTTCTCCCCTTAAGCTACCACTGCTGCTATAACTGGCTCCGTTACTAGCGGGGCTGCTGTAGCTACTGGTTTGGCCGCTGCCGTTACTAGCGGAGGTGCTGCCAGGGCGGTGAATAATCATTTCGACGACGCGTTTTTTCGCCTGCGGGTCGATTCCGATCAGACGGACGTACTCATCGCTATTTTCAGCCACGATCGCTTCGATATCGCGAATGATGCCCGCTTCGCCCTTGGTTTCGATCGCCGGACCTGTTAACCAAGAACTGGTTTTAAACCGGCGTTTATCCGCGTGTTCGGTGGCGATTTTCAGTCCTTGGGCCAGCAGGGAACGCACTTGTACCGACAGGTCAGAATTGCCGTTACCGTTGCTATGGCCAGCGTGGACGGCGGTGGTGGTGCGGGCCGGTTCTCCTGGGGTGTCTTCGGGGCGTTGGATAATCATTTCCAGTACGCGCCGTTTAGCGGCGGGATCGACTCCGATCAGGCGGACGTATTCGCCCTGTAGGTTTCTCAGGGAGGCTTCTAGGGATTGGGATACCTGTTCTTCGCGGCTGCCGTCGATAAAGCCGGCGCTTAACCAAGAACTGGTTTTAAAGCGGCGTTTGTCAGCGTATTCTAGCCCGATTTTGTAGCCTTGGGAGAGGAGGGAGCGAACCTGCGCTCGAATGTTTGTATTTAAACTCATAGGTGTCACCGAATTTCTATATAGCGTCTCATTAGCGATGTTTATAGCGGCTGCCGGTGGCGGGGTCGCTGGACTTTGGGCTTTGACCGGGACGCTGGGGGCGAGGTCGATATCGACAATGTGACGAGTGAAGGCTCGATCGATTTCTGTGACATCGGGTAAGCGATCAGCCTGCTGTTGGCTGGTGATCACGGAACCGGATGGCACGAATTTACCGGCGGGGATTTCCACGTCTTGAACGAGGGCGTGCATCATGACGATGCAATCAGCCCCGATGCGGGCATTAAAAACGGTGGAGCGAAAACCGATAAAACAGCGATCACCCACATAGGCAGGCCCGTGAATGAGTGCCATGGGGGTGATGCAGCTGCCCCGGCCGATCCACACTGAATATTCTCGGCCGTCATCTCCCACCACACGGCTTTTTTCTAAACCGTGGATGATTGCCCCGTCCTGAATTTTGCTGTCTTCGCCAATGTGAAAGGGGGTTCCCTCATCGGCGCGGATGGAAGTCCCCGGAGCGATCACCACTCGCGCCCCGATCTCGATAGCACCACTGAGGTTAGAGAAGGTGTGGACTTTGGCACTCTCGTCTATGGGCGTTTCCTCTGGGGATTTGGTCCGCTTTTTCGGACTAGCCGCCGTTGTGCGGACGACCATAGTTAGTCTTCCTCCATACTGAATTTGGCTGGCTGGTTGTTAATTAACTGTGTTTGGGTTCTATCGATGTTCAACCGAATTGACGAAATTCGTCTCTCTTGCTATAGAGGGTGCGATTTTCTACGGTTATAGTGTCAATAATCCCCACCACCATCGCGTCAAGGGGTCGATTGTTCTGCCCGTCTTCGATCCGGGCGGCTCCTCCCCGGGACACTAGCACCCATTCATTAAGCCCCGCTCCGACAATATCACCCGCTACTTCGTATTTAGGCAAAAGTTGCCCTTGAGCGTCGATGAATTGCAAAAGCAGAAGTTTCACTCCCGTCATACTGCGAGGTTTCAGGGTGCTAACGACGGTTCCGCAAACTTTGGCAATTTGCATGGAATTTGTTTACACTAAAAGTTAGTTGCGCTCTAGATTCGTCTTAAAGGTTGCGGGTTAACACTTTCACGAAACTGTTCCACGGCTTCTGTATAACGAATGGGAAGAACGTATTCGAGGTTTTCGTGGGGACGGGCGATGATGTGGGTCGAGAGGACTTGACCACCTTTAACGCGATTAGATGCCGCTTCTGTCCCCGCCGATACGGAGGCCTGTACTTCCGAAACGTCCCCCCGGACGATGACGGTGACGCGACCACTACCAATTTTTTCGTAACCTACTAGGGTTACGCGGGCGGCTTTTACCATGGCATCAGCCGCCTCGACGACGGCTGGGAAACCCAAGGTTTCCACCATGCCCACTGCAATTGACATAATATTTTTGTCTCCTAATGGTTGGCTTTCTTCGACTCTATAGATGCTGACCCCGATCAACGGTGTTTAATAGCTGCGGAATTGCTCTACTTCTTCGGTGTAGCGAATGGGCAGCACGTATTCGAGGTTTTCGTGGGGACGAGCGATGATATGGGTAGATAGCACTTGTCCTCCGTTAACCCGGTTGGCGTTTTCCACTCCGGCAGCCACAGAAGCTTGCACTTCTGAAACGTCTCCCCGGACAATGACAGTGACGCGACCACTACCGATCTTTTCGTAACCCACTAGAGTCACCCTGGCGGCCTTGACCATGGCATCGGCCGCTTCCACAACGGCGGGAAATCCTAGGGTTTCAATCATTCCTACTGCAATTGGCATTTTTTTGTTCCTCGCTTGTCAAGCCAAACTAAACTATTAATTTCGTTAGCGTTATCAATTTTGTTTCAGTCAAATTCTTTCCTTGTTACTTTTCCTGCTCTAGCTTTGGTGGCAGTCGGGATCGTGGCAAGGTGGGGGTAAGACCATCCTAGATTTTATCTCGATCGTGACCGTTTTCATCCACTAATTTTATTTTCTAGGGCTGGTTGGTAAAAATTTGACGAGTCAGGCAAAATTATCAACCTAAAAAAAGCATAGGAAACTATGACACCTTTGACAATATAAAACATTATGATTATTTCTCATCTTCAGGTTAACGAAAGTTAATCATTCCTTTACTTCCCTCATCAGCCTCAGCAATTCTCAGGAGATTTACGGCTAAAACCTTTGCTCTGACTGCATTTCCGCTTTAACTTCTCTCTTGGCAGCTTGATTCCATCTGCCGGATTTATTGGCGGATAAAAGCCTATTTTTCGCTGATTTCGCCTTTTTTATAATTTTTTTATACTATATCTGCACTTACCCCAGACAGGAATACTAAAAAATTGACAAAATCCTTACTGCAGGTCGCTTCTAAGAAAAAATTGACTCACCACTAGGTACATTTTCTGCTTGAAAGTAGAGCGATCTTGTTAAATTGTAGCTTTTGATACTGTTGCGGATGTGATAATGTGTATTGTTGTGTTCAATCGCCCTTGGGGTTGGGTGCGGCTGTTGCTTGAGCCACCCTTTAAGTAAGTATAATTAAATTGAAGCGGCAGAGAAAGCCGATCAGGAATATTTAGAAGGGCGCGATCCTGGCAAATCTAAAGCAGAGTTGAAGGCTGAGTTAGGATGTGGCGTTACATCATCTTAAAACCAGCCAAGCGTTATAAAACGGTTACAAGGAAACACCAAAATGAGAATCCTAAGCTTAAGCAGATTGATATGATGATAATGTATTTCCCCGGAGGTCAAAAATGTTGTTGAAAATCGTACAAATCGGCAATTCTCAAGGAATTACAATTCCTCAAGCGATTATGGAACAGTGCGAACTCACTGATGAAGTCGAAGCGATAGTCGAGGGTAAAAAAATTATTCTGAGTGCTAAAAAGAAGGTGAGAGAGGGTTGGGCTGAGTTGTTTGATGACGAACCCATCGAAGCAGAGTTACAGGATTGGTTAGGGGTGGAAAATGAGTTTGAGCGAGAAAACCAATGGTAGAAAGATTTGCCGTAGTTCTAGTAGAACTCGATCCGACTAGGGGTTCTGAACTGCAAAAAACCCGACCTTGTGTTATTGTTTCCCCTAGGGAGATCAATGCTCGGTTGAGAACAGTAGTTATTGCTCCAATCACCAGTACGGTTAAAAAATACCCAACCAGAATCCCGATTGATCAAAAAAATGTGCAAGGCAGTATTGCCTTAGACCAAATTAGAGCGATTGACAAAACCAGAATCGTCGCTCAAATTAGCCATCTCGACGAACAAATGGCAATGTTAGTGGCTGAGCGCTTGGTTGAATTTTTTCACTACTGATTTTTGGATTATAGTTCGCAAAGAGGAAATATCTCAATTGTCCCAGGTGCATCGCTAGTTAGGGAGAGGAATGTAAAGATTTATTAAATATAGAGAAATTGCGGCATGAGATATGATTGATATGGTTGCCTATTAGTCTAAGTCAAATGAACATTGAACAAGTTATCATTAAAAACCTCAGAAAACTTCCCTTAGAAAAACAACAAGAAGTGTTATCCTTCACCGAATCTCTCACCTCAAAAATTTCCCTCCCTTCCCCAGATTATAGTCTCACTCCCCAGGAAAAAGCTCAAAAATGGCAGAAAGTAATCGCTAAACTTCCTAAAACAAGTGCGAATTTACCTGATGAAGCTTTACACCGTGACACTATGTATGAAGACTAATGACTCAATATTTACTGGATACTAACATTTTGCTTCGGGCGGCTGATCCGTCTTCAGCAACTTATTCTCTTGCTAATAATGTAATTACTCAAATCGTTGAAACAGCTAATGAATGTGTTATTATTCCTCAAGTTTTAATTGAATTTTGGGTCGTTGCAACCCGACCCCTTGATGTTAATGGTTTAGGTTGGACTCCAGCACAAGCTACAAATTATGTCAATGATTTATTAGATAACTTTACATTAATTGCAGAAACCCCGGATATTTTTCCCCTTTGGTTTCAATTAGTCACCATCTACAACATTAAAGGAAAACGCACCCATGATATTAGGCTTCTTGCTGTCATGAAAGCTTCTAACATTACCCATTTATTAACCTTTAATCCTGATGACTTTATCCCTATTCCCAATATTACCATCGTTCATCCGCAAGATTTGATTAATTCCCAATAATTAAGCAGCAAATCCGACATACCGCACCAAAATCCCTCACGGAAGCGGATAGTTCGTCCGAGCAGGAGTAAAACAGGGGAAAACACCTGAAACTCCTTCCTCTGTGAATCACTGTTTTATGGCGAAAGGAGAAACAGCAGTCTAGAAAAGAGTTCTGGTATTATTTATAGACATCGCCGCGAGGTTTAATAGTTGTAATGACGTATAGATTGTTATCTCTATCTTCAAAAAACAACACTCGATACTTACCCACTCGCAATCTTAGTTCATCTCTTCCGTAAAGGGGTTTAATATCTAATTTTGTAGAATCCGAAATCAAAGTATCCAAAGCTTCAAGAATACGAATTTGGTCATTTTTTGGCATTCTTTCTAAGTAGCGTTCTGCTTGTCTAAGTAGAATATAATCAGCCAAGTTTATCTCCAAATAGTTTGTATTTTAATTCTGTTGAAGTGATTCCAGTATCTCGACCAGATAAATAATCTTGCCATGCTGCTTGGCTTTCAGCAAGTTCTTCGGCTGGAATGATCTCATCGTCATCTTTTGGCGCTAGGGTCGGCTTGATGATAGTTTTTAAATCCTCTAAAAGTCGCAACCTATCCGTAAGGGGAAGATTCTCTATTTGGCGGAGGATTTCATAGTAAGTTGTCATAGACCTTGATCGTATCAGATAATCCGAACACACCTCGAATAATACCACATCCAGATACTAACCAAAAATGGTAAAAGCGGTGGGCTGTTCACAACCGACTTGGTTCTGCGGTTTCTTTATCGGGATTAAGAAAGGAATATAAAGATTTATTAAATTGTAGCTTTTAATACAGTTCGGGGGGGAGTGTGTATTGTTGTTTTCAATCCCCTTTAGGGTTAAGTAAAGCTGCTGGTTAACTTGGCTGCTAGGAAAGCGATAGCATCAGTTTGCTCTTTGCCAACTTTGCCAAAAAACACTTAAATCCCACTAACACTTTCAATGTATTGAGGTATTCATGAAACTTGTCAAAAATTCTATTGGGGGAGCCCTACTTATCACTTTGGCAACAATTCCTAATCCAGCATATGCTGGATTTTTAAGTTGGTGTAGCGGCACGACTTCAGGCTTAGTCGTTGCAGGAGCTTTAAGTTCTGGCATAGGTGCGCCTGTTGGGATAGCTGGTGGAGTAGCTCAATCATTCGGTTTGCTTGGAACTTGGGCAGGTCTCGATCCTTCTATACCCTTGATTGCATTGCCACCAGAACCATCACCTTTACCCTCACTAAGTTCTTTTCTTAACGCTAATAATTATCAACAGTTTTCGCTGCCAGGTAATCAATATGACGAATTAATTCGTCAGACTAACTTGATGGTAAATTCAATGAACGCAATAACGCAGGGTGTTCGATCAGGTGCCTCATTAACTCAGCTTATCCAATATAGTCAAAGCGGGCGTGAGGCTTTACTTGGAGCTGCTCAAGCCTACGACCAGCTAGTTTTACTTGGAATTGAGCAACCTTTCAGAATCAATCAAAACAGTTTGAACAACGCCATAGCGCATATTGCATCATCGGGCTTACCGCAGGTCGAGATTGATTTTCTGGAAGCTGCGGGCTGGACTGATGCAGATATTGACAGTTTAGGGCAATATGTAGGTGATCAGACATATAATCTTAATCCTGCCGTCAACAATATTTCTATTTCAGACTGTTTTGTTTGTATAGCTTCTACATTACAAGCCGTACCTGAACCCACCTCAACCATAAGCCTACTCGCTCTCGGCACTCTCGGCGCAGCTTCAACCCTCAAACGCCAACTAAAATCATCCAAACCATCAGAAAAAGAAACCACAAAAGTAGGCTAAATTGCCTCTAAAAATACCATAAATGCCCCTTCATGTTATCTTGAGTGGGCTTATTTTAGGGAATTTATTTTTACAATCTAAATCAATCATTTTCAGTTTATTCAGTTTATAATGTTACCAGTGTAAAATAAATACGAGGGGTTATTCATAATGAGTCCACATCCGGATAACTTTGACAACCTTCTCTTCTGGAATAACCTGATAAACCAAACGATGCTGAATATTAATGCGTCGGGAATAATAGCTCGCTAAATCGCCACTGAGTTTCTCATAAACAGGATAAGATTGATAGGGATTTGACTTAAGAATATTTAATAACTCGTTAGCTTGTTTTGCCAACCCAGTACGAGCCAGCTTTTCAGCATCTTTTTTCGCTTGTTTGGTAAAAACCAACTGCCAATTATCCATTTAAAATTGCTCTGATAGCCGCCTCATCCACACAATCTTCAATAGAAGTGTTGCCACCTTCAATAATTGAATCCACCATACCAGGAATAGAATACAAATAAAGCGTTTCTTGAATAGAGTTCCAATCTTCCTCAGCGATTAAAATAGCATTTTTTTTCGTACCAGATAACAAAATTGGTTGATGATTATCATTGGTATCATTCACTAATTCATCAATTTGTTCTTTGGCTTCAGTAACAGTGACAATTTTCATGTAACTATCCCTTAAATTAACAACAAGAGTACAACCGATTTTAACAGAAATCAAGTATTCTTCAGCATGGTAGCACCTTTTCTAAATATTTGTCAAATTTCTTTTTGCTTATTCTGGTTGCCAATTCTTGATAAGTTGCCTTGCTCTGGAGCATGGTACATTGACTGATTGATTACTATTCTGGGTGTTCCTAGCTGAACCAATTTCGCTGATACAACGCTTGACCAAGGCACTACTATCTAAGAAATAAAGTGCCATTTAACGTCGTTCCTCAATAATCATTTCTGAAATAGGTTTGCCCTCGATTTCAAGCAATCGTCGCTCAGTTATCAGTTGAGATGAAGGACGCTTAATCTGCTTCACTAATCCGGTATCAAGAAGAGATTGATGAAATACCGCTTGTTTGTCAGCTTCTTCTTTATCGATAAGATACTGTTGAATCTTCTGATTAAGCTGCTGAAGTTCTTTTAGATCAAGAGTCTCAAGCTGATTCAAGATTTGAGTAAGGATTGCCTGTGTCATAATCTGCTACTTTTTTGGCTGAATCTCTTATTACTGGGGATGAAGACTTGTTAGTCCTGAACCCATTTAGAAACACTAAAATCATCACCGCATTAGCATTTTTGGATACTTATTCCATCAGTTGATGGGGTGTAAGGATTCAGGTGCCTCAAACGCATTCACGGAGAGGGTTCTACAATCTCAAAACTCGCCAAACTAACAGATTCATTCTCAATAAGCAGGAGAATTAAGGCTTTCAGCATTTCTTAATGAGAGTGAGTATTTTGGCATAATTCGCCCAAATGCTTACCTGGTATAGGTTTGACTGCTTTTTCTATGACCTGAATCCTTACGATGGGGTTTAGTTTTTTGCCTAGTTTCCTGGCTACACCAAGATTAAAACGTAACTCAAAACACCATGCTATGGAACAACAAACTATAGAAGGAACTTGGGAGGAAATTTTACAACATACCTACACCTGTCAGGCGCGGAGAGGGGAGAATAAATAAAAATAATCTCCTGACTCCTGACGACCGACAGCTCAAAAACCGATAACCGATTCTAGCGATCGATCTCACCTTCGTAGGGTTGGACACCGATCGAGGGATAATTATCGTGGTTAGGACTGAAAACTTCTAACACTGCATGAGCTAACTTTTGGAAAAAGTCGGGACTCTCGTGCAAGGATTTGAGTGCCGCTTCTAATTCAGGAAGGGAGAAATCGAAGCCTTGGGAGCGAGCTATCTCTAGTAATTGCTGAGGCTCTTGGGTTGAGCGCATTTTTTGACCCAATTCTTCGTTTTTAGCGGCTAAGGCGAAAAAGTCGAACACTTGATTTTTAGACATATAAATACTTTTCCTTTGGTGATTAAAGGTGTGGCCTCGGCGGCATCGAGGCTAAACTGCCTAGTATGGTTTATTTTTATCCTACCAGTCAGGAGATATCCTCAAAGCAAAAGTTTCGTTTTTCCTGGCTTGTATGGCTGAGTATGCTTTTTCTGGGAAGTGGGGTGTGGGGTGTGGGGTGTTTTCTCGGTGAAGTGATAACTGAATCCTGCCGACCGCCTCTTTCAAGTCAGAGGATAAATAGCCTAAAATAGAAACCTGCACTCTTGTTTCTGTGGCCGCCATCATGAATAAGTCCCCACGTCGTTACCATATCACCACCTTTGGTTGTCAGATGAATAAAGCTGACTCCGAACGCATGGCGGGTATTTTAGAAGATTTGGGGTTTCAATGGTCTGAGGATGCCAACGAAGCCGATTTAATCCTCTACAATACCTGTACAATTCGCGACAATGCGGAACAGAAGGTATATTCTTATCTCGGCAGACAGGCTAAGCGCAAGCAAACTCAACCTGATCTTACTTTAGTTGTCGCTGGCTGCGTGGCCCAACAGGAAGGGGAACAATTGTTAAGACGGGTTCCCGAAGTGGATTTAATTATCGGTCCCCAACACGCAAACCGCTTGGGAGACTTATTACAACAAGTTTTTGACGGTTCCCAGGTGGTAGCCACCGAACCCATCCACATCATGGAAGATATCACCAAACCGCGCCGGGATAGTAATATTACCGCTTGGGTGAACGTCATCTATGGTTGTAATGAACGCTGTACCTATTGTGTGGTTCCGGGGGTGCGCGGTGTGGAACAATCTCGCACTCCTGCGGCAATTCGAGCAGAAATGGAACAATTAGGACAACAGGGTTATCAAGAAATCACCCTTTTAGGTCAAAATATCGATGCCTACGGACGGGATTTACCCGGAGTGACGGCAAGCGGCCGACATTTGCACAATTTCACCGATTTACTCTACTACATTCACGATGTGGCCGGCATTGAACGTCTCCGTTTTGCCACCAGTCACCCCCGCTATTTTACCGAACGTTTGATTAAAGCTTGTCAGGAATTACCTAAAGTTTGTGAACATTTTCATATCCCTTTTCAATCAGGGGATAATGATATCCTCAAGGCCATGAAACGGGGCTATACTCAGGAAAAATACCGACGGATTATTGCTAATATTCGCGATTTAATGCCGGATGCTGCCATTAGTGCCGATGCGATTGTCGGATTCCCGGGAGAAACAGAGGCACAGTTCGAGAATACTTTAAAATTAGTCGATGAGATTGGTTTTGATCAATTAAATACGGCGGCCTATTCTCCCCGTCCCAATACTCCAGCCGCTATTTGGGATCATCAATTAAGTGAGCAGGTAAAAAGCGATCGCTTACAAAGATTAAATCATTTAGTGGCGACAAAAGCTGCTGAACGTTCCCAAAGATATTTAGGCAGAATTGAGGAAATTTTAGTGGAAGACATTAATCCTAAAGATGCTAGTCAAGTTATGGGAAGAACTAGAGGCAATCGCTTAACTTTCTTTACGGGAAATATTGAGGAATTGCGCGGCACATTTGTTAAGGTTAAAATTACCGAAGTCCGTCCCTTTAGTTTGACGGGAGTGAGCTTTTAAGTAGTGGTGCAAAACTAATTTCTTGGTTAGGAGAGGCAAAAGGCAATAGGCAAGAGGTTGTTAAATATGTATAACTAATTTTGCTTAGGACTTAATAGTTAAGAGTGACTTGTCAACAGTGAAAAAAGACAATAGCTATCGGGAATAATTGGGTATTTTATGGATATTATCGCTATTTTGCAGCAAGATTATCAAAGATTTCCCCTCGATCAAACCTATGATATTTATGCTGATAACGTTTATTTTCAAGACCCTCTCAATCAATTTCGGGGGATTAAACGCTATCGGGAAATGATTGGTTTTATGGGTCAATGGTTCCAAGCTATCAAGATGGATGTCCACGCAATTGAACAGCAGGGAAATATTATTAATACCCGTTGGACATTGTACTGGACAACCCCTTTGCCTTGGCGGCCTCGCATCGCTATTTCTGGCCGCAGTGAATTAACTCTCGATGACAATAATCTGATTATTTCTCATATCGATTATTGGGATTGTTCGCGCTGGGATGTGCTGCGTCAGCATTTACCTTTTCCCAGTTCTTAACTAGATTTTTTAACTAGAAAATGCCGACCAACGAGCGCTCGTTTGCTTGACAAAATCCTGTAAAAATGCTAGGCGCTGATTTTGTTCCCAGACCTGTTTAACTTTATTCTGCAAACTCGTCCAATTCCAATCATTATTCAGCTGCTCGTTAATTTCCTGTTCTTGGAAATATTCAACTAAACTTAAACCAGCTAAACGAGTTAAATAGGCTGCTCCAATTCCCTGCACTGTACCACCGGCAATATAAGTAATCGCATTTCCCTTGAGAATCGTTCCTAATGCCTGAGTTGTCACCTCTACCATGCCCAATTGTACCATCATTTTCCCCAGGGTAGTCATGGCTGTTTTTGCTTGTTCAACGGACATTTTTTGTTGATAAATTGCCCCTAAATCCACTAACATTTGAGCGTTAGTGGCTGCCGCTAAAACTAAATCTAGGGCTGCAAGAGGATTAGCAAAAGTGGCAGTAGCGGCTATCCATTGGTATTGTTCGATAACAGGTAAAGCCTTTTTGCGTCGGGATTGATTAAGTAATTGTTTGGTTTCCTTGACTAATTCGAGCGCTTGTCTCCAGATAGTTCCCAGAACTAATTCCTGCTTTTCTTGTTCGATAATTTGTCGGAGATGATTATCTAAAGGATCGATAACCACGGTTTGGGTTTCCGTCCATTCCTTAATTTCTCCATTGCTTTGATGTTGACGAACTTTTAGGGGTTCAGGGGCAGCGGCTATGGCTAAAATGTGGTGAGTGGGAATAGTTTCTTTCAGTCTTTGTTTCAGGGAAAGGAGTATTTCTTCTCTGGTTTCGGCGGGTAAACGATCCTGTTTATTCAGTAACAGGATAACACGCTGGTGCATTCGATCGAATTGCTGGAGAATTTGCCATTCGGAATCGCTTAAATCCCCATTGATGAGATACAAAACTAGGTCGGCTGCTAGAGCTTTTTTCTGGTTAGCGGTGGAGTCGAAAGTTAGAAGCGGTTCCGTTTCCAGAAAAGCGACAGATTCCCCAAAATTGCCGCTTTCCAGTAGTTTTTTTAAGGCAGTTTTACCAGTTTTTTTAGCCCCAGTAATGGCAATTTTCAGGTCTTGGCGAGTAAATTCTTGATTTAATTGGGTCAAACTGGTTTTGAGTGGGGTTGAGTCTTGATTGGGGTCTTCTTTAGCCAGATAATTAATTATCTTCTCGGCTTTGCTAATCGCTTGTTTAACCTTTTCTAGACTCAGGGGAGTGGAAGGGGAAAAATCGATTTTCGTGTTGGGTTTTTGCCAAAACCAGATACCAGCACCAAGAGCAATCGCACCGAAAATACCCCATGAACCGATTTCGCTCAGTGTACTATTGAAAGTTTCCCCTAGGGTGAAAGCGATGGTAATGCCTATCCCCGTCACTAAAATCGGTTTACCCAATCTTACCGTCATTTTTCCTCATCCTCGCCAACTGCTGTGATTATTCTAGCTTTTTTGTGCTGGATTTCATCTCAAAATCAACTTTTCAGCCGACAATTCCTCGCCGATGTCCTGGCCGCTCTTGCCTAAAAAGCCCCAGATATGTCATAATGATCGATTGCGTGTAAATTTATCCGATCCCCTGTTGTTATGGCTAGTAAAAAAGGCGTTCGCCTAATCATCACTGTAGAATGCACGGAATGCCGCAGTAATCCCGATAAGCGTACCCCCGGCGTTTCTCGCTACACCACCAGCAAAAACCGTCGCAATACCACCGGCAGACTGGAAATCAAGAAATACTGTCCCCACTGCAATAAGCACACCGTCCACAAGGAAATTAAGTAAGCACACTTTAGTTAAAAAGTCAAGCAATCTTTACAAATCTATGAGCTACTATCGTAAACGTCTCTCCCCCATCTCCCCCAGTCAACCGATTGACTACAAAGACACCGAACTCCTCCGCAAATTCATCACCGAACGCGGCAAACTTCTACCTAGACGCATCACCGGTTTAACTTCTAAACAACAGCGAGATTTAACGGAAGCGGTAAAACGGGCCCGTTTAATGGCTTTATTACCTTTTGTCAACCAAGAAGCCTAAATTCAGTGATCAGTAATCAGTAATCAGTGATCACTGAAAATAACACGTATAAGTAATAGGACAAAATTAACTTCTTGGTGAGGATAGGCACTTATCTAAGGAGTAGTTAGATATACTTAATTAATTGTATCTAGCTACCTAACTTAAAACCTAAACCCGATCACTGATAACTGGTCACTGATAACTGATAAGCGATCTCAGTATATTGGGGTTGCTTTCTCGTTTTTGCAAAGAAATATATCGAAATCGGCAGCGGAGAGGAAAATTCGTGCGAGAATCTAAAGAAATAATTAAATCGCTCTGGGGGTAGCCGACGATTTTGTGATTATCGATCCAAATCCACCAATTAGCACAATGGGAGGCTCTTATGGAAAAGCAGCCATCAGAAATCGAGATCGAGCTAGATAAACAGCTAAAAGAGGAGTATTCCGAGCAGTTTCTGCGTAGTATATTTAATTCCGTGCAAGCGTCGATTTTTGTAGTGGACGTGCTGGAAAATAGAGATTTTCGCTATGTGGGAGCAAACCCCGTTCATGAACGCTGGACAGGATTGCGTTCATCAGAGATTAAAGGCAAAACTCCCGAACAAATCCTTCCCCCCGATGATGCGCGTAGTGTGCGGCAACACTATAGCGATTGTGTGCGTTACGGAACGACTATTTCCTACGAACAGTATTTACCTTTTCAAAATATACCCTACTGGTGGCTAACGACTTTAACACCCCTACGGGATAAAAATGCGCGTATCTATCGTTTAGTGGGAACCAGTACCAATATCACCGAACGTAAACAGGCCGAAGAAGCTTTAAGATTACAAGCAGAACGGGAACAACTACTGGGGGTAATGCAGGAAAGAATCCGGCAATCGTTGGATCTTGATCGCATTTTGCAAAGAACCGTTAAGGAAGTGCGACAATTCCTCAACTGCGATCGAGTGTTAATTTATCGTTTATTCCCCGATCATAGTGGCATGATTGTGGTGGAATCCCATACTGCGAGGATTAATTCCGTCTTGGGAAACAGCATTGAGGATCCCTGCTTTAATTTATCCCCAGAACGTCTGGAAAATTATCGTCGCGGGAGAATTCAGGTTATTGAAAATGTCCATAATTGTGGACTTGATCCCTGTTATCGCAGCCTACTAACCTCTTTGCAAGTACAGGCTAACTTGGTGGTGCCAATTCTCTGCGATAACCAACTCTGGGGGTTACTAATTGCCCAAAATTGCCAAAAAACTCGCTCTTGGCAATCCCAAGAAATCGATCTCCTTAAACAATTAGCCATTCAAGTGGGAATTGCCATTCAACAAGCGGAACTGCACCAACGGGTAAAATGCTTGAATACTGCCTTAGAATCGGAGGTTCAGCAAAGAACTGCCGAATTGCAGATGACTTTGAAGTATGAAGCATTAATCGGACGGATTACCGAAAAAATTCGCGATAGTCTCGATGAAAATCATATTCTGCAAACCACCACCAGGGAATTAGTGCAGGTTTTACCCGCACAACGGGCCCAAATTGAGCTTTACAATCCCAGTCGCAGCAAAGCCACTATTATCCACGAATACACCACTCAAGAGCTTATCTGTCAGGGAATTAGCCGTCAAATTAGCGATTTTCCTGAAATCTATCAACCGCTGCTGCACAAACAAGTTTTACAATTTGTCGATTATCTTCCCCTTGGCAATCCGCAAATCTGTCGTGTTAACCGCTGCGCTTGTCCTATCTTTGACGATCAGGGTTTTTTGGGCAATATTTGGCTAATTCGACCAGCTAATCAGATTTTTAACTCCTTAGAAACTAATTTGATTCAACATATTGCCACCGAATGTGCGATCGCTATTCGCCAAGCGCGACTTTACGAATCTTCCCAAGCACAAGTGAGGGAATTAGAAAAACTAGAAAGATTAAAAAGCGAATTCCTGAAAACCCTTTCCCATGAACTGCGAACCCCGATTACCAGCATTCGTCTAGCGGTGGAAACCCTAGAAAGTCTCCTAGAATATCAAGGGATCGAGATTGATCCAGAGGATTCGATCGGTCAACTGTTGCAAATTCTTAACATTGAATCTCAACGTCAGAGTAAATTAGTTAATGATTTGCTGACTTTAACCTATCTGGATGCGGAAACCGAACCTCCGGCGCTCGAAACAATCGACTTACTTTCTTGGCTACCCTTATTAGTGGAACCTTTTCGCACTCTCACCCGCGAGCGACAACAGCAGTTAATTTTAGATATAGATGGGGATATACCGGAGATTAACAGCAATCTTTGTGATATCGAACGCATCATAGCGGAATTACTGACCAATGCTTCCAAATATACCCCAGAACAAGGGATAATTAGGGTAAATGTCAGGCGTGCGGACGAGCAAATATTAATCAGTGTGAGCAATTCAGGTGTAGAAATCGCTCCAGGGGAATTATCAAGAATATTTGCTCCTTTTTATCGCATTCCTAACCAAGATCCCTGGCGCTACAGTGGCACCGGTTTAGGTTTAGCTTTAGTCCACAAACTGATTAAACCCCTGAATGCCACCATTGATGTCACCAGTGCCAATGCTGTCACCACTTTTACCCTCACCTTGCCAATCTAGTCGAGCAGAAAACTTTTTAGAAAAAAACCTTGCAATTATTTCGAGGGCGTGCTATATTAAGAAAGGACTAAAAAAAGCCGAGATAGCTCAGTTGGTAGAGCAGAGGACTGAAAATCCTCGTGTCCGCGGTTCAAATCCGCGTCTTGGCATCGGAAAAACAATAAAATTTGCCCTGTATTTGCTTTCTGGTCTGTCGGGTTTTGTAAATGCAGCTGGCTCCCTTAGGTTTGGTGGGCAAAATGTATTTTAAGATACAGTCTTGCGGGCCAACGACTGGAAGGAACCACACCAGACACAAATATATCAGTTAAACTTATCACACAAACAATAAGAGAGCCTGCAGCCTTTCTCCTCAAGATGAAGTGTGACCTAATTTGGTAAGCTAAAAGCTTTGATTTACTTAGTTTCTGACCTTGTTTTTAGGTGGGAGAATTGCCGGATTCTTTCTTTTGCCTGTTGCCTTCAGTTTACCGATTACTGATTACCGATCACTGAAAAGTCTCCCCAACCCGCAACTACTTTTTGACCTTGGGCTTGACGTGAGCGGTCACGGATTAAGATAATCTAACAAGTATGTACGACGATGAAATCCTAGACTCTAGCAACCCCTTAAATAATCCTCTCGATGGGAGCGATCCGGATCAAGCAGCGGAAATTCCCCCCGATCCTGAGGAGATGCTCTCATTGCTTACTTCTGCTGATGTGAGCGAGAGGATGATCGCAGCCCGGGCCTTTTGTGAATTGCGGGACGAAAGAGCGATCGCACCTTTACTAGAGATGTTAAACGATGTCTGTCCCCTAGTGCGTGTCAGTGTCGCCTACGCTTTGGGCCGAAATCCCAGTCTTAGCTCTGTGGCTCCCTTAATCGATTTACTGGCCAGAGATTGGAATGGTTACGTCAGAAAAGGGGTAGTTTGGGCCCTGGGTAACTGTGGCGATCGCAAAGCGATCGAGCCTTTGGTTCATGCTCTCAAAACTGATATTTCGGCGGTGCGATTATGGGCAGCCAGTAGTTTGGCCCAGATTGCCAAGGTCAATTATGAAGATATCATCACCGTGTTGCCGCCTTTAATTGAAGGATTGCGCCGGGATTTAATCGCAGCGGTGCGGAGTAATTGCGCTTGGTCGATCGGTCAATTGTGCCGAGAATTGCCCTTAAATGTGATTTATGCCACGGCGATCGATGCTTTGATCGAGGCCTTGGTGGAAGATGAGGATTTAGGTGTCAAGGAAGATGCTAGGGGTGCTTTATTAAAAGTGGGCGACCCAAGAGGATTACAATTGATCGAGGAATTAGAGCTTGAAGGAATTATCTAAACCGCTAATTTTGGGCGTTACAGGGGCATCAGGACTGATTTATGCTGTCCGTACTCTCAAATATCTACTTTTAGCCGACTACACGATCGATCTAGTGGCCTCCAGATCAGCTTACACTGTTTGGCAAGCAGAAGATAATATTCGGATGCCGCCAGAACCGGAGCTGCAAGAACAATTTTGGCGCAGTCAATCCGGGGTGATGGAGGGGGGGAAATTACGCTGTCATCGTTGGGGTGATGTGGGGGCAACGATCGCCAGTGGTTCCTATCGCACCCTTGGCATGGTAATTATTCCCTGTAGCATGAGTACAGTGGCCAAATTAGCGGGGGGATTAAGTTCCGATCTGCTAGAAAGAGCGGCCGATGTGCAGATTAAGGAGGGCAGAAAATTGGTTTTAGTACCGCGAGAGACCCCTTTTAGTTTAATTCATCTGCGTAATTTAACTACTTTGGCCGAGGCGGGCGTTAGAATCGTGCCAGCAATACCGGCATGGTATCATCATCCCCAATCGATCGAGGATTTGGTCGATTTTGTTATCGCTCGTACTCTCGATCAGTTAGATATCGATTGTGTGACAATTAATCGCTGGCAAGGACATTGACAGTTATCAGTTATCAGTTATCAGTTATCAGATGTAAGTTTTAAGTTAATTAGGGTTTGCGGCAAAAAGTACGGGCGAAGCATTCGGATAGAAAATCTCCAGTTTCACCGATAGGTTATTGCCCGAATGCTTCGCCCCTACACCGACGCGGGCCGATGAAGACGCAAAGTTTGGAAGCATGATTCTCTCAAAATCTTGCACCTGTTTCGCAAGAAAAGCCACAAAACCCCTACCTTGCCTACATTTCACATTTATTCAGCAAACCCTAATTAGTTAGTTATCTTTATCTTTATGCCTGTTTACTGTTTACTGATCACTGTTTACTGATCACTGAGTCAAGGGAGGTAAAAATGGGCTGGATTATGGTCTTATTTGCGATCGCTGTGGGCGGATTACTGATCTGGCAGAATCTGGGGGTGATCACTTTGGTCTTTTTTGGCGGTATTATGACGGTAAAACTGCCCCTAGCGGTTTGGGTGTTACTTTTCACCCTAGCGGGAATTATCAGTGGTTTAACCCTGCAATTTCTCTATAGTTTTGGTCGTCCTTTGGCTGCCCCAAAAGCCTCCCCTCGTATAGCGAATAATCCCACAGTCCCACCGCCATCTCCCCGACCTACCTATATTCAGGATACTGCTCCGTCTGCACGGGGTAACGATTGGGAAAGAGATAGCGGTGATGATTGGAATTTTGATACACCCCCCGAAAAACCGACGACCATTCAGGAGCGGGAAGAATTTCCGCCTAGGGTTGCCGATGAGGAAAAAGTTAACCCTGATGTGAGCCAAAGAGCAAATTTTGTCAAGCCACCAAGTGACAGTTCTCAAACTGGCTCGGTTTATTCCTATAGTTACCGCACAGCCAAAGAGACTCGCGGGGAAAAAGCCGATCAAGTGTACGATGTCAATTATCGGATTATTACGCCCCCCGCCGAGGATCAAAATGAAGTAAACAAAGGGGATGAGGAAGAGTGGATTTAACTTTGACAGGGACAGAAACAGTGCTGATCAGCCAAAAATTGCTAAAAAGACGGTAAAAAAAGCCTAAAAAACTTAATAATGCCCAAAACAGCTAATTATATTCCTCGTTGGCTCTCTGGTTAGTGAAAGAAAAATCTCGGCTAATCCGATAATACCTGCTGGCAAATCCTGCTAGGGGGGGTTTATCTGTTAAAATTTCTTGTCGTCGTGAAGTGAAGCGGGAAGAGTATGCGAATTCTATTTGTGGGTGCCGAGGCCGCTCCAATTGCCAAAGTTGGGGGAATGGGAGACGTAATTGGGGCATTACCGAAAGTCTTGCGTCAGCTAGGTTATGATGTGCGGATTTTTCTACCTTACTACGGTTTTCTTCAGGAAAAAATGGACATCCCTTCCGAACCCATTTGGTCAGGATTCGCCATGTTTCAGGATTTTTCAGTCTATGAAACGGTTTTACCCGATACAGATATTCCTCTCTACCTCTTTGGTCATCTAGCTTTCTCTGGACGCAGTATCTACGGAGGCGAAGATGAGGCCTGGAGATTTACCCTTTTTGCCAATGGTGCGGCGGAATTCGCCTGGAATTGCTGGAAACCGCAAGTTATTCACTGTCATGATTGGCATACGGGCATGATTCCCGTTTGGATGCACCAAGACCCCGATATTAGCACCGTTTTTACGATCCATAATCTCGCCTACCAGGGGCCTTGGCGCGAAGCATTAGAAAAAATGACTTGGTGTCCTTGGTATATGCAGGGGGATAATACTATGGCCGCGGCGGTTCAATTTGCTAATCGCGTCACGACTGTCTCTCCCACCTATGCCCGTCAAATACAGACCCCCATTTATGGCGAAAATTTAGAGGGATTATTATCCTATATTTCTGGCAATCTGGTGGGGATTGTTAACGGCATCGATACGGAGGTGTATAACCCGGCTAAAGATGTTTATCTTAAGCAGAATTTTACCCCAGAAACCATCGAAAAACGTCTGGCCAATAAAATTGCCCTGCAAGAAGAAGTGGGGCTACAGGTCAGTAAAAGTGCCTTTGTCATGGCGATGGTGACGCGTTTGGTGGAACAAAAAGGTATTGATCTAGTGATGCAAATTTTAGATCGCTTTCTCACCTATACTGATGCACAATTGATTATTTTAGGTACAGGCGATCGCTATTATGAAACCCAACTATGGGAGATGACTTCCCGTTTCCGGGGGCGAATGTCCCTGCATCTTCTCTATAGTGATGCCCTTTCCCGTCGCATCTATGGGGGGGCCGATGCTTTATTAATGCCTTCCCGTTTTGAACCCTGCGGCATTTCCCAATTAATGGCCATGCGTTATGGTTGCATCCCCATGGTACGTCGCACCGGTGGTTTAGTCGATACAGTGTCTTTCCACGACCCGATTCAGGAAAAAGGAACGGGATTTAGTTTTGATCGCTATGAACCCTTAGACCTGTTTACCTGTATGATCCGGACTTGGGAAAGTTTCCGTTATAAACAGGATTGGCAAAAACTACAGCAACGGGCAATGACTCAAGATTTCAGTTGGTATAAATCCGCTTTGGAATATCTAAAAATCTACAAACAAATCACAGGACAATCGGAGCAATTATCCGATGAAGAAAAGGATAAATTTGTCGCCCTGACCAGCAGTTAAATCCTGATTAAGTAGGGGTGGAGATATCACCCCTACTTAATCAGAAATTAATCAATAATGGCGTTGAGAAGAACTTCCGCTAGGGTCATATCTTCCATATCATCGATAGTAATTGTGTCAACGATATCGAATTTAGCCCCGGCCGATTCTAGCTGATCGTCTAAAGCTTTAAGAAATTCGGTTGCTTGTCGATCATGGCCTACTTGAATCAGAGAAATGGCTAATTCTTCGTCGCTATCGAGTTTTCGAGAAGCTTCGATAATTTGACGCATCACCGCTTTGCGATCATCTGGTTCTCCGTCGGTAATCACCAGAATAGTTTCTCCGTTGGGTTTAGTTTTGCCGGCAGTTTTGCGCTGAAAATAATTATCAAGGGCATCTTGGAGAACAGCTGCTAGGTCTGTCCTCCCCATCGGTTCATTTTCTTGATAAATTCGTGTCACCTTATCGGAAGTAACATTATCATAGCGTCGGAAACGTCCGGAAAAAAGATAGATAGTGATGCCGTCGGGATCGATTTCCTCGCACTTTCTAGCCAAGGCAAGGGTGGATTCTTGGGCAATTTGCCAACGGGTTTTCTCACCCGGTTTATCAGCAGTGGACATACTGCCACTTTTGTCAATAATCAGAGTATAATCTCTGTCTTGTACAACACTTTCACTGGTCATAGGGGCTATACCTCCAAGCGATTTGCGCTCGTCCTAGTCTAATAATTATTAAACTCTAGGATGGAAACTTCACCTCGATCGACTAGGGTTTTTTAATTATTGGGGGAGAGAGACAGCGTAATCAACAGCAGAAACTATCATCAGAAAACCGGTCGGGCTAAAATGAAAAAAGTATGAAAATTATTTCTTAACCTGATACTGTTAAGTAGGTAAGCGTTAAAAATCATCAGATGCCCCCTTTATTAAGGAGGGACCAGCACCCCCCTTATCAAGGGGGGCAGGGGGGATCAGACCTAAAATCCATTTTAAATTCAACTATAACCCGATATTGTTAAATTAGCCGATGAGTGATAGCAAATCGATCGCCTCAACCGAGAAAAAGCCGGATAATCCACCTTCTTGGAGTTTTTGGACGGTGTTTAGTTCCACCTTCCTAACCATATTTTTAGCTGAAATCGGCGATAAAACCCAATTAGCCACCCTTCTCATCAGTGCCGAATCCCAATCCCCCTGGGTGGTTTTTGCTGGGGCAGCCAGCGCTTTAATCGCTACCAGTCTCCTCGGTGTCCTGATCGGTTATTGGATTGCTCGTCGTCTTTCCCCGAAAACCTTAGATATCGGTGTCGCTATCCTTCTCCTTTTGATCACTGGTTTACTGATCAGCGATATTCTCTAAGCAATCAGTGATCGCTTCACTGTTCACTGAAAAAAGCTTCCCACCTCCCTAGAATTTATGAATTGGCAATTATTCGGACTGACATTTATCACGGTTTTTTTGGCAGAAATCGGCGATAAAAGTCAATTAGTAGCGATCGCTCTCGGTGGCAGTTCCAAATCACCCAAAGCCGTCTTTTTTGGCTCAATTACCGCCTTAATCCTGACCAGTTTCTTAGGAGTCCTTGCGGGGGGCAGTATGGCGCAATTATTCCCCGCTAAGATATTAAAAGCGATAGCGGCCATTGGTTTTGCACTGCTTGCTGTCCGGCTGCTTTGGCCAGATTCGGATTGATAATTGGGTTTGCGGCAAAAAGCTTTTCCTGGGGGCAGGGTGTGGGGTTTTAGGGATTTTCAGGTGGTCAACTACCTAATTTTCAGGGAAAAAGTACCTGAATTTTATCCCCGATCACTCCAGTGGTTGGCACTTTTTGAGGGAAAAAAGTCTAAAAGTCTTATCCAACAAAGTTTTTAGATTTATTCAGCAACCCCTAATTAATTTTTGAAGGTTCAAAAACGGCAAAAATAAGGATTAAATCGCATAAAGTATGTAAATAGACCATTTAATTGATTATTATTCATTTTTAATTCTCCCGACTCCTGCCTCCCGTCTCTCGACTCCTGCCTCCCGACTCCTGATAGCTAAAAAACCGAGGTAAATTCCAAAAAAATAATTAATTTTTCCCCAAAAAGTAGCTAAAGTTACAAAAAACAGCCAAAAAGTAGCTAAAGTTACAAAAAATCTACTAACCTAGCCGTAACATCACACAGATATTCGTAGAAAGATTCCCGAAAATCTCCTCAGCAAAAACATCCGTGTGAAGTAGCTAATTTAGTTCAAGATCATCATGTCAAATTTAGGACGACGTAAATTTCTCCTGTACGGTTCTGCCACTTTGGGAACCAGTATTCTGTTAAAAGCTTGCGGTGGCCAAAACCAAACCCCCACGGCCAGTCCTAGCCCAGCTGCTAGTCCCGCTCCGGCTTCTGGAGAGACCATTAAGGTGGGTATTCTGCACTCCCTCAGTGGCACCATGGCCATCAGTGAAACCAGCGTAGTCGATGCGGAAAAACTGGCGATCGAGGAAATCAATGCCGCCGGTGGTGTTCTTGGTAAACAGATTGAGGCAGTGGTGGAAGATGGCGCTTCCGATTGGCCAACTTTTACCGAAAAAGCCACCAAACTGATCGATCAGGACAAAGTTTTGACCGTCTTCGGTTGTTGGACTTCCGCCAGTCGTCAGGCGGTTTTGCCCGTGTTTGAAGCCAGAAACCATATGCTCTGGTATCCCGTCCAGTACGAAGGTCAAGAGTGTTCTAGAAATATCTTCTACACTGGTGCCGCACCTAACCAACAGATCGAGCCGGCAGTCACTTGGTTGCTGGAAAACAAAGGGAAAAAATTCTTCCTTGTCGGTTCCGACTACGTTTTCCCCCGCACTGCCAACACGATTATTAAAGAGCAGTTAAAGGTAAAAGGCGGCGAAACCGTGGGCGAAGATTATCTACCTCTAGGTAACACGGAAGTTACCCCAATTATCACCAAAATTAAGCAAGCTTTACCCGATGGCGGCGTTATTTTCAACACCCTTAACGGTGATAGTAACGTGGCTTTCTTTAAACAACTGCAAGCAGCCGGTTTAACTCCCGATAAATATCCGGTCATGTCGGTGAGTGTTGCTGAGGAAGAAGTTAAACAGATTGGTAAGGAATATCTCCTCGGTCAATACGCTTGTTGGAACTATTTCCAAACCGTAGATACCCCCGCTAACAAGAAATTTGTTGCGGCTTTTCGAGCTAAATATGGTCAGGATCGCGTGACCAATGACCCCATGGAAGCGGCCTATATTATGGTCTATCTCTGGAAGCAAGCGGTGGAACAAGCGGGAACCGCCGATGATCTGGACAAAGTTCGGGCTGCCGCCATCGGACAAAAATTCGATGCTCCCGAAGGACCGGTGGAAATGTTCCCCAATCATCATATTTCCAAGACCGTCCGCGTTGGTCAGGTGAGAGATGATGGTCTATTTGACATCGTTTGGTCAACTCCGGGGGTGGTGGAACCGCAACCTTGGAACCAATTTGTCCCCGAAACTAAGGGCTTTGCCTGTGATTGGACGGATCCAGCTAAGGGCGGTAAATTCAAAATGGAAAAATCCTAGTTTTAGAAATTTTTCCAGACAATAACGACAGTGAGGTGGACATTACTGTTCACCCCTCTTTTTAAACCTTAAAAATGCACGGGAATAAGGAAAAGTGTCAGCATTATTAGAAGGATTATTTAATGGTATTAGCATCGGTTCTGTGCTATTGCTGGCCGCTTTAGGACTAGCGATTGTTTTTGGACTGATGGGGGTGATTAATCTCGCTCACGGTGAGTTAATGATGTTAGGGGCTTATACTACTTTTGTGATGCAAAATGTCTTTAAAGGTTTCGGTTCTCCCTTCTTCGATACCTACGTTTTATTCGCCCTACCGATCGCTTTTTTAGTGTCGGGATTGGCGGGATTATTATTAGAAAGGGGGGTGGTTAGGTTTCTCTACGGCAGACCCCTAGAAACGCTGCTGGCCACTTGGGGAGTCAGCTTAATTCTGCAGCAATTTGTCAGAAGTGTCAACGGCTTATTAGTAATTAGTTTAATAGTTTTCTGTCTCTTATTTTTTGGGGCAATGAAGGTGTTAAGTCGTCGCCTAGATTGGGAGAGAATTCGCAATTTAGCTATCGGTATCACCCTGCCTTTATGCCTAGCTATCGCTGGATTATTAGGCTATCTTTTATCTTTTAATCCCGTTCTTGCTAGACCCTGGTTTAGTGCCAGAAACGTCGATGTCACCGCTCCTGTTTGGTTACGGGGAGGTTTACCTTTATTGGGTTTTCAAATGCCCTACACTCGTATATTTATTATCATTTTAACTGCCCTTTGTTTGTTAGGGACTTATTGGTTTTTAAATAAATCTTCTTGGGGTTTACGCATTCGTGCCGTCACCCAAAATCGCCAGATGAGTGCCTGTTTAGGCATTCCCACCAATCAAGTGGATGCTTTGACTTTTGCCCTCGGTTCAGGATTAGCGGGAGTTGCCGGTTGTGCGATTAGTTTCTTGGGTTCCGTCGGTCCAAATGTGGGACAAAATTATATCGTTGATACTTTTATGGTAGTGGTGGTGGGGGGAGTGGGTAATCTACTAGGAACTATTATCGCAGCTATGGCCATTGGTGTGGCTAATTATTTAATTGGTTCGGGAACTTTTGCCCTCATGTCCGGTTCCGTGGCAGCACTAAAACCCCTAACGGATTTCTTTACCTTTTTCTCCACCACTAGCATGGCAAAAGTGATGATTTTTGCTTTAATTATTGCTTTCTTGCAATTCAAACCTGCGGGAATTTTTCCTCCTAAAGGACGTACTGCCGAGTTATAGATTATGATTACCGAAACCATCACTAGAAACGAATCCCGACAACGGGAAAAGAAAAAGTTAATCACGGAAATCGCTGTTATTGTTGGATTGATGGTTATCTTTGCGGTGTTTTTGCCCTTAGCTTTGTCGGCTTTCCGCTTGCGTTTATTGGGGCGATTTCTTTCCTTCGCTATTGTCGCTTTGGGGATAGATTTGATCTGGGGTTATACGGGTTTATTAAGTCTTGGTCATGGTATCTTTTTTGCTCTCGGTGGTTACGCTTTGGCCATGTACCTAAATCTTCAGTTACCCCCCGGACAAATGCCCGAATTTTTTACTCTCTACGGGGTGACAGAATTACCTTTTATTTGGCAACCTTTTTATTCCCTACCCTTGACAATTCTAGCCCTAATTATTGTACCAGCGATCGTGGCAGGATTACTAGGTTATTTAATCTTCCGCAATCGCATTAAAGGGGTTTATTTCTCGATTTTGACCCAAGCGGCTTTACTGGTATTTTTTAACTTTTTTAACGGTCAACAAAAGTTAATTAACGGCACTAATGGCTTAAAAACCGATACCCAAAAAATTTTCGGTTTGCTGGTGGGTTCCGATGCCGTTCAAGTGGCCTTTTATTCACTCACAATTGTCTGTTTACTGGCTATTTATCTGCTCTGTCGTTGGTTAACTACGGGCAGATTTGGGCGCTTATTAGTCGCCATTCGCGATGATGAGGTGCGGGTGCGTTTTTCCGGTTATGATCCTACTTGGTTTAAGGTGCTAGTTTTTGCCATTTCTGGGGCAATTGCTGGTGTTGCTGGCGCTCTTTACACCGTGCAAACGGGTATTATCACTCCTAAATCTATGGATGTGGCTTTTTCCATTGAAATGGTGATTTGGGTGGCTGTGGGGGGACGTGCTACCCTTGTGGGGGCAGTTATCGGTACTTTATTGGTACGCATGGCCCAAACTTTTTTAAGCGAACAATTACCGGAAGTCTGGGTATTTTTCCAGGGGGCCCTATTCCTAATTGTGGTGACAGTGCTTCCCGATGGTATTCTCGGTGGGATTAAACGTTTGCTGACTCATTTTGGTTTCCGCAAAACTTTAATTACCTATCCTAGTGTTGAGGAAGCTCTGGAAGTGCAACTGGAAAGAGAAGAATTAGAGCATAAGTGATCTTAGTTATCAGTTATCAGATGTGAGTTTTCAGTTCACTGATTACTGTTTACTGTTCACTGAAAATAATTACCAATTTCCTCTTAGAAATTATGACTGGAAAAATCTTAGAAATCGAGAATCTTACCGTCAGTTTTGGGGGTTTTAAAGCTCTCAATAATCTTAATTTCAGTATGGATACGGGAGAATTACGGGTGATTATCGGTCCCAATGGTGCGGGAAAAACCACTTTTTTAGATGTGATTACGGGGAAAGTCCAACCCACCATCGGACGGGTATTATTTAAAGGTCGAGATCTCCGCCAAATTCCCGAATTTGCGATCGCTCGTTTAGGTATTGGTCGCAAATTCCAAACTCCTAGGGTATATTTAAATCTAACTGTGCGAGAAAATCTTGATTTAGTTAGCAACCGTAATAAAAATGTTTTCTCAACTCTTTTCGGTCGTCCTCCCCTAGAAGATAGCCGACAAGTTATTGGTTTACTGGAAATTATCGGGTTAACTGCTAAAGCTGATTTACCCGCTTCTTTACTGTCCCACGGCGAAAAACAACGCTTAGAAATAGGCCAATTAGTAGCCCAGTCACCAGATTTACTGCTAGTAGATGAACCCGTGGCTGGATTAACCGATGAGGAAACGGAGAACGTGGGCAATTTGTTGTTAAATCTAGCGGAAAGTCATTCGATTATTGTCATTGAACACGATATGGAATTTGTCCGGCAAATTGCCCGCAAAGTCACGGTTTTGCACCAAGGAACCGTTCTCTGTGAGGGGAATATGGAGCAAATTCAAAATGATCCGAAAGTTATTGAAGTTTATCTAGGTTCCTCGGAGGAATAAAAAGTAAAATGATTAAAATTAGTTAAAAAGGATTGACAATGCTACACATATCTGATCTCAATGTTTTCTATGGAGAAAGTCATATTTTAAGAAATGTTGATCTTAACATTAATGCGGGAGAAATGGTCTGTTTAATCGGACGTAATGGCGTGGGCAAAACTACCCTATTAAAAACCCTAATGGGTATCTTAAAACCGCGAGCGGGAGTAATTAATTATGAGCAAGAAAACCTGATTAATAAAACCCCAGATCAAAGAGCCAGATTAGGACTGGGTTATGTGCCGCAGGGTAGGGATATTATTCCCCGTTTAACGGTAAAAGAGAACTTAATTCTCGGTTTAGAAGCTTTACCCACAAAAAGAAAAAATTCCACAATTCCCGAAGAAATCTTCGATTTATTTCCCGTTTTAAAAACCATGTTATCGCGGATGGCAGGAGATTTAAGCGGTGGACAACAACAACAATTAGCCATCGCTCGCGCCTTAGTGGGGGAACCAAAATTATTAATTTTAGATGAACCCACGGAAGGAATTCAACCGTCAATTATCCTCGAAATTGAAGCAGCGGTGCGGCGTATTGTTGCCAGTAAAGGAATCGCCGTTTTATTAGTAGAACAACACCTGCATTTTGTCCGCCAAGCTGATCGATATTATGCCATGCAGAAAGGGGGAATTGTTGCTTCTGGTTTCACGAGCGAATTAAGTCAAGAAGTCATTCAGCGATTTTTGGCGGTGTAAACTTAACTTTTTCCTTGATAACTAGGTAGGCGTTAAAAATCATCAGACACCCCCCTTATCAAGGGGGGATTAAGGGGGGATCGACACCCCCCTTATCAAGGGGGGATTAAGGGGGGATCAAAGACAAAATCTATCTTCAATTTAATTATAACCACTTACTTATATGACTCAAATAGTCGTGATTGGTGGGGGAGCAGCGGGATTTTTTGGCGCAATTAAAGCGGCAGAATCTAACCCAAAAGCAGGCGTTACTATCCTAGAAGCGGCAAAAGAACCTCTGGTGAAAGTGCGAATTTCGGGAGGGGGACGCTGTAATGTCACCCATTATTGTTTTGATGTTTCCCAATTGGTTAATTATTATCCTCGCGGTGGCAAAGCACTACGGGGAGCTTTTAGTCGGTTTCAACCCCAAGATACTATTAAATGGTTTGAATTGCGGGGGGTAAAACTCAAAACAGAAGCGGATGGACGAATGTTTCCCAGCACCGATAATTCTGAAACTATTGTTAATTGTCTGCGGGAAAGTGCGACTTTTGCTGGGGTTGATTTAAGGCTAAATTCCCCAGTTAAATCGGTAAAAAAACAGGAAGAAAGTTTTTTAATTGAATTAAAAAGAGATGAGCAAATTAGAGCAGATAAGCTGTTAATTGCTACGGGAAGTAGTCCTTTTGGTTATCGCACCGCTCAAAATTTAGGTCATTCTCTAGTCTCTCCTGTCCCTTCTTTATTTACCTTTCAAATTACCGATCCTCGTCTGAAAGATTTGTTAGGGGTTACTGTGGATAAAGTGCGCGTTCGTCTTGGGGGAAGCAAATTAGAACAAATCGGACCTTTATTAATTACCCATTGGGGAGTTAGTGGACCGGCTATTTTAAAACTTTCTGCTTGGGGAGCGCGGTTACTTCACGAGCATCATTACCGAATGCCTTTAATAATTAATTGGTTGGGGGATTATCATCCTGAAAAATTGCGAGAAATTATCTTACAAACTAAAAGTGAATATCCCAAAAGAAAACTTTTTAATTATTGTCCCTTTGAGCAGTTACCTAAGCGTCTTTGGCAGAGTTTATTAAGTTACTTGACTGTTAACTCGGAAACTCCTTGGGCAGAATTATCTAAAAATACTCTCAATCGATTAATGATTGAATTACAGCAAGGGGAATATCAAATCAAAGGGAAAGGGGTATTTAAGGAGGAATTTGTCACCTGTGGGGGAGTGAATCTTCAGGAAGTGGATTTTAAAACTATGGAAAGTAAAATCTGTGCGGGGTTATATTTTGCCGGGGAGGTACTAGACATCGATGCAGTCACGGGGGGATTTAATTTTCAAAGCGCTTGGACCACCGGTTATCTCGCCGGACAAGCTATGGGCAATAGATAGCAGTATTGCCGGTGTATTAGACTGCCCCAATACACCCGACGGCAATTAAACTGCGAGAAAATCTCACTTTAACTGATAGTTGATAACCGATTCCTTGATGTTACTATTCCCAAATTGGACCGGCTGCAATTATTTCTTGGGAGGCAGTGGTAAATTGACGGAAATTTTCCACGAAACGATGGGCCAATTCTCGCGCTTGTAGGTCGTAGGATTCGCCATCTTGCCATGCTTGTCGCGGGTCGAGAATTTTTTTGGGAACTCCGGGGACAATTTCGGGGACGAGAACCTGAAAGATGGGATGAGGATGGAAAACGACTTCCTCTAAATCGCCATTTAAAGCGGCGGAAACCATAGCACGGGTGTGTTTGATCGAAATGCGATCGCCGACTCCATAGGGACCGCCAGACCAACCAGTATTAATCAGATAAACGGAGGTTTCGGGGTGTTGTTCTAAACGTTCCCCTAACATTTGGGCATAGACAAGGGGTGAGAGAGGGAAGAAACATTGACCGAAACAACTGGAAAAAGTCACCTGTGGAGCAGTGATTCCCCGTTCCGTTCCCGCTAATTTGCTAGTATAACCGGAGAGGAAATGATACATCGCCTGGTTCGTGGTTAACTTGGCGATTGGCGGCAGTACCCCAAAAGCATCGGCAGTTAAGAAGATAATAGTTTTTGGGTGGGTCCCCATGCCAGATACGGCACAATTAGGGATATAACGTAGGGGATAGGCGGCGCGGGTGTTTTCGGTCAAACGTCCATCATCGTAGTCGGGAAGGCGATTATCGGGGGAAAGGATCACGTTTTCGAGAATAGTGCCAAATTGAATCGCCGCCCAGATTTGCGGTTCGTATTCGGCACTTAAACGGATGGTTTTAGCGTAACAACCGCCTTCAAAGTTAAAAATGCCGTCTTCTGACCAACCGTGTTCATCATCACCGATGAGGCTACGTTTAGGATCGGCGGAAAGGGTGGTTTTACCCGTACCGGAGAGACCGAAAAAGAGGGCCGTATGACCGTGTTTATCCATGTTAGCGGCACCGTGCATCGGTAAAACCCCTTGTTTCGTCATCAGGTAGTTCATCATCGAGAAAACAGATTTTTTGATTTCGCCAGCGTAGCGAGTGCCACCGATGAGAACGATTTTTTTTGCCAGGTTGAGGACGATAAAGGCTTCGCTGTTCAGGTCGTCATCCTCGGGATCTCCCTGTAACCCCGGCAGGGCAATCACGGTAAAATCAGTTTCATGGGCAGCTAGTTCGATCGCACTTGGCCGGAGGAATAACTGATGGGCAAAGAGGTTATGATAGGCGATTTCGGTGACGACGCGCACGCCAAAGCGACAATTGGGATCGGCCCCGACGTAACCATCGAAGATGTATAGGTCTTTCCCCTGCACATAGGCGAGGACTTTTCGGTATAATTGCTGGAATTTTTCCTCGCTAATCGGAGCGTTATGCTGATTCCAGTCGATTTCCTTTTCGCTGGTGGTTTCTTTGACAATGAATTTATCTTTGGGGGAACGACCGGTATATTTACCCGTTTCCACCACTAAAGCCCCATTATCGGCTAAAACGCCCTCATGACGTTCGATCGCCTGTTCGACTAATTGTGGTACGGAAAGATTGCGATAAACGCGACCGAGATTTTTCATGCCTAGGTTTTCGAGACCGTAGGTGGGATGAATTTGATTTTCTAATTCGTAGTGGAAATTGACGTTTTCGGCGCGATCGGACAAGGAACAAGAGATACTATCATTGGTCAGCGTGTGTAGAGTTAGCATCATCCCAATTCTCCTGATAATTTAGTTGTCGGTTTAGAGGCAAGTTCTAGGTCTCTGATTAGTGCAGTTATAGGAGCCAGAAAACCCTCGTTCTCTGTCTTTTTTACTCCCAGACACCTAAGAAGCTATATTGATTAGTTTATCTGACGATATTTCCCTGATTAATCTGGTCTCTCGCTGTCGATAAAGCCAACTTTAGAGCGGAATTGAGGCTTATTTGCGTATTTACCCTTCATCTCCCAGTCAGGGTTTTTACCTTTTCCCTCTTGCCGATCTAACTGCTTTTTCTAGCTATTTTTAGTCTAGCTGTACAATAGGATGCAGACGAGGTTTTTTTTACAAAAGTTAACAGCTACATAACTGCCGAATCAGGTTTTATTAGAGCAGGTGTATTAAGTAGTCGTGCAAAATTAATTTCCTAGCCGAGACAGGCAAGAGGCAATAGGGTTATTTCAATGTGTAATTAATTTTGCTCAAGTCCTTATGGGAATACTTTACTTAATAAACTGCGCTATGTTAACTTAATGTTATCACAAGAGGGAAATTTAAGGGACTTGCGTGGGAATAATATCCCAGCTTTGAAAATCGCTCTGTAGAAGAATCAGACCAGCCCTATGGCACATTATCAAAGCGCAAGTCCCTAACACCTCGAAGGCTCTCCCCCTACTTAAGGTGATCAGCAAACCTGATCGATCGGAGGGCGCAAGCTTTGCGCCCCTACAGTAACGGATTTTGTCCACAATGTAGGGGCTAACTGCGTTAATCTCTCTAAGCGAACGCCTGTTCTTGTGGGATTGTATGTAAAGTTTTATGTGCAGATTCAACATTTCTGGGTTGGCTATGTTATGATACAAGAAATCGAAGGGACAACAACTGTTAAACAACAAAATTTAATTGTTTAGTTTCGGTTTGTGCATTGGGACAAAAAAACAATTAAAAGCTGAAAAGCAAGTTTGTCAGTTTAGAGTTTTGACCATTCAAATCAACTCATAGGAGGATGCACCAATGGAAATCAAAAAAGTCAACAAAGAAGAACAGGAAAAAAAAGTCTCTAAAACAGAATTAGAGCCGATGAAAGATAAGGATATGTCTGCTGTTCGCGGTGGCAAGAAGGTTTATGTCTGCGGTTAAATCCCCAGATATAAATAAATCGACAAGAGTAATAATGTAATCAGACAGAACTAACTAGAAACTATGGACATCTTTAACCTTTTAGAGATTGTTAATGGAATGGTCGTTAGGTCTGGAGGATTAATGAAGAAAGGAGTCAAACTGTTTCTCTCCTTATTTTTTGGGTATTACAGTTTGACTTTTTCGTAACATAACAAGCCCTGGCAAAGATTTGTTTATTGAGGAGAAAGTATGACTGCTACTGAGATAACAAGGGAAAAAAACAAAGTATGTCCTAGACTGAAAGAAAATATTTGGCATATTAATGCGAGCGATGAAACTGCACTTCTGATCACCAGCCAAGGAGAATATGAGGTTTCCACAAAAGACGCTTTAAGATTTCTTGAGATGAGAACATACTGCACCGGACATTATTCGGTTGAAGAAATCGCGCAAAAAAGCGGACTTTCACAAGAAGAAGTAACCGACATTCTCGATAGTTTAGATCAAATTGATGTTCTCCGTCCTGCTTCGGAACCAGAAGGCAAGCTAGATATTGAATATGTCCGCAATGCGTTGAAAAAAGGATGTGATATATGGAGTGGAGAACTTAGAGACACTTATATTGGGAACGAATTTGCTGAAGGTAAATTGCCAAAGACTATTTTAATTGGCTGGCAATTGGAAATGTACCATTATGTTAAGGATTTTCCCCATGCCATCGACCATGGAGCCAAACGGGCAACAGGAAGGCTGAAAGAGGTACTTTTAAAGTATGCCGATGAGGAGCGAGGACATGAAGAATTTGTCCTACAGACTCTGGAAAATTTGGGTCTATCCCGCCAAGAAATAGAAACAAGTATTCCCCTGGTCTCGACTCGGACGATCAGCTTTTTAATGCGGGAACTATATGAGTTAGCGCCGGCTTCTGTGCTAATGGTAGCCGCAATTGTCGAAGCTCACGATTTTGATGAAGAGGGCATTGAGCTTTTTAAAGAAAAATTAGATCAGGATTATCATATAGGTGTTCAGACATTCGATCCGTTCTTTGAACATCAAAAGGTGGATTGGAGTTTGAACCACGCAGATCTATTGGCGGCTAATATCGATCTGATAGAGATAGATGATGTGGAAATATTAGATCAAATAGTCAATAAAATTCACGACCTGAAACACGCCTTCGATCTTCAGGGGTTAGAAATTAAAGCCTACTATACTAACCTCGATGGAAAATATATTCCCAGACAACCAGTTGATTTTCATTCTATCTAGCTCAAGCGAGGAGTTAGGAACTGTATGACTAAGGCGAACAACAATTTGTTTTCAGAAGATGCCCCAATGCGGATCACCCTAGTCGCTTTCGACGACTATACAGATATAGATTTAATACTGATGTGGGATCTATTAAATCGGGTGCATCTGCCTAATTGGAGCGTTCGCCTGGTTGGTGAGTCTAATTATCATCGCTCGATGACAGGACTCACCGTTCCAGTTCACGGGCAGATTACGGAAGCAAATAGTGCTGATGCCGTGTTATTTACCAGTGGAAAAGGAACAAGAGTCAAAATCAAAGACCCCGCCTATCTCTCCATGTTCCAGCTTGATCCCGAAAGACAACTCATCGGCTCTATCTGCTCAGGAGCACTAATGCTGGCGGCTTTAGGTCTACTTGAAGGCAAGCGGGCGACCACGTATCCTTCTGCGAAACCTCTGTTAGAGCAATACGGGGTAGAGGTAATAGAGAAACCCTTCGTCGTAGAAGGTAACGTAGCAACGGCGGGGGGTTGTCTGGCCGCTCAATACCTTGCAGGTTGGGTGATCGAGAGATTAGCAGGAGAAGATATACGGGAGGCTGTCATTGCTTCCTGTCAACCTGTTGGTGAGGGGTTATATTTTGCCACTGATGTGGAACCGGAAATGCGGTGGGAAGCCAAAAAAATATGATGCGATATAAATTGCTGGGCAAAACCGGCTTACAGGTGTCGGAGTTGTGTCTCGGAACGATGACATTCGGGGAAGACTGGGATTTTGGTGCCTCTCTCCAAGAAGCAAAACAAATCTTTACGCTATTCTGCGACAAAGGAGGGAACTTCATCGACACTGCCAATATGTACACAGACGGAACTAGCGAGAAGTTTGTCGGGGAGTTCATTGATGCTGAACGTGACTATTTTATACTCTCAACTAAGTACTCTCTCAACACCAGACCTAATGATCCCAACGGTGGGGGGAATCATCGCAAGAATATGAATCGGTCATTAGAGAATAGCCTGAAGCGTCTCAAGACTGATTACATAGATGTCTACTGGTTACATATCTGGGATTTTCTCACACCTGTCGAAGAAATTATGCGTGGGCTTGAGGATTTGGTTCGCTCAGGAAAAGTTCTTTATATAGGGGTATCCGATACCCCTGCCTGGGTTATTTCTCAAGCCAATATATTAGCAGAACTACGTGGGTGGGCAGCCTTTATTGGACTTCAGATTGAGTATAATCTTATTGAGCGAACTGCTGAACGAGACCTGCTCCCGATGGCCCGCTCATTAGGACTCGGTGTTACCGCATGGGCACCGCTCGCAGGAGGTGTATTAACAGGCAAATATGTGAAGAAGGGAACTGATCTAGAGATTGTGGATTCAAAGCGAGGAGATTGGTTAAATAGTGAACGATTACACGAGAAGTCTTTCTTGATTGTTGATGCTTTAGCCAAAGTAGCTACAGAACTGGACTGTTCTATAGCACAAGTCGCTCTCAACTGGATCAGGCAGCAACCCGGTGGAATTATCCCTATTATTGCGGGAAGGACGAGGGAGCAGATAAGAGAAAATCTCGACTGTTTAGAATTCAGGATCGAACCAGAGCAGATGTCCTATCTCAACGAGGTCAGTAAAATAGACTTAGGTTTTCCCCATGAGTTCCTAGCTTCAGAACCTTTACAGAATGCTTTATTTGGTGATCAACGCGCTCTCCTAGACACCAGACCTAGACAAATTCAAGAAAACTAAAAAAGTTCGGAGGAATAATGATCTATGTGATGGCGGCAATTAAAGCCAATGATGGACAGAGAGAGGAATTAATAGAGGCGTTTCGGGAAATTCTGCCTTTAGTAAGAGCTAAGGCAGGATGTCTTGAGTATGGTCTGTCCATTCACTTGGAAAGCGGACTCGAAGGTCAAGCCGCTTATGATGAGAATGTTGTCACTATTGTCGAAAAATGGGTTGATCTGGATGCTTTAAAAGCCCACATTAATGATCCTCAATATCAAGATTGGTTTGAACAAGTATGGCCGCTGATGGCTGATGCCTCGATGCAAATCCTCACGGCTATAGACTAAAGCGGTACCAGTAGTATATATAACAATGTTGAAATTATTCAGATTTCCTTGTGTTCTACAGCTTGGCGAGTCAGATTGTGGTGCCGCTTGCTTAGCTTCGATCGCCAAACACAGTGGATATACTATACCAATCAGCTATATTAGAGACTGTGTAGGGACCGGACAACAGGGTACTACTTTACTAGGTTTAAAAAGAGGTGCCGAAGTCTTAGGGTTTCATGCCCAAGCTGTTAAAGGCTCTGCAGAAATTCTTGACAAATTTAACTCTATACCGTTACCAGCAGTTATTCACTGGATGGGCTATCACTGGGTTGTTTTGTATGGTCGCAAAAGGAGAAAGTATGTCATAGCCGATCCTGCTGTCGGGGTACGCTATTTATCGAGAAGGGAGTTAATAGAAGGTTGGCAAAACTACATAATGCTCATACTGGAGGCAGATCCCGTTCGTCTTGCCCTCACCCAGGATAATTATAAAGTTAACAATCTAGAACAGATTTTTCAGAGAATAAGGCCTTATTGGGCAATATTAGCCGAAGCATTACTACTTAACTTCTTCCTGGGTTTAACTAATATGGCTTACCCCTTGTTGATCCAGATTCTTTCTGATGATATTCTGGTCAGAAGAGATTTTACTCTGCTTAATGGTGTCGTGATAGCCGTTACTGTGATGAGTTTGTTTAATGGTGGACTTTGGCTGGCACAGTCTACCTTGACTGCTCATTTTGCTCAAAGATTGGAATTGAGCTTGATTTTAGAATTTGTTCGCAAAATTCTCTGTTTACCACTAACCTATTATGAGACTCATCGCAGTGGCGAAATTATTAGTCGTCTTCGAGATATTCAACGAATTAGAAATATAATTTCTCAAATTTTAGTTAGTTTTCCTAGTGAACTTTTTATAGCTATTGCTTCTTTAATTTTTTTATTTTTTTATAGCTGGAAATTAATGCTAATTACGGCTTTATCCGCAGCTACGATGATGTTATCTACAATAGTTTTTCTGCCTACACTTCTCCAACAAACTCGCCATATATTAGCTGAAGAAGGTGAAAATCAAGCTATTCTGATAGAAACCTTTAAGGGAGGTCTGACACTTAAAACTACCTCCTCTGCCTCTCAACTTTGGGAACAACTTCAATTTCGCTCCAGTAGATTAGCAAATCTTACCTTTCGCACCATCCAGATTAACATCACTAATCGTACATTTTCCCGAATTATTTCTAATCTTGGCAGCGTAGGTTTGTTGTGGTTTGGAAGCAAGCTTGTCATTGTTCAAGAAATTAGTATTGGACAACTTGTAGCTTCCTATAGCCTGTCTCAAAATGTCATTCTCCTAGTGGTAGATTCAGTCATACTTATTAATGAGCTAATTTGGATTAAAAATGCGGCTGCCCGTCTTATAGAAGTGACAACTACTAATTCAGAAATATCCCTAGATAATCTGACAAAACCCTTTATAAAAATATCAGGCAATGCTGATATTTTCTGTAGCCATCTCAACTTTCACTATCCCGGTCAAGTCCCGTTACTAGAAGATTTCTCTATCTCTATTCCTGGCGGTCAAGTGGTAGCTTTAATAGGAGAATCAGGTTGTGGTAAAAGCACCTTAGTTAAATTAATTGCTGGATTATATCCTTTACAATCGGGGAATATTCGCCTTGGCATCTATAATCTCAATGATCTAGCTCTAGATTGTTTACGTCAACAAGTGATTCTCATCCCTCAAGAACCTCACTTTTGGAGTCGCTCAATCATAGATAATTTTCGTCTAGGCCGCCCTCATGTTACATTGGAGGAAATTGTCAGAGCTTGTCAGTTAGCCAAAATAGATGACTTTATTAGTGGGCTACCCGATCAATATCATACTGTTTTGGGAGAGTTTGGTGCGAATATTTCAGGAGGACAACGTCAAAGACTCGCTATAGCAAGGGCAATTGTCACTGATCCACCCATTCTAATTCTAGATGAGTCAACAGCTAACCTTGATCCCTTAAGTGAAACCTATGTTTTAGACGGTTTGCTAAACCATCGACAAGGAAAAACTACAATTTTGATTAGCCATCGTCCTAGGGTAATTAATCGAGCAAATTTAATAATACTGCTAGAGCAAGGTAGGTTAAAAATGCAAGGGAATTTGGCAGAACTTAAAAATCAATCAGGCAGTCATTTAGACTTTTTAACTCCTTGATATAGTTAATCTGCTAGTAAGCTACAATGGTCACCTTTAAAACCCTTATTACCTTATTAAGTCAGGTGTTCAGTTAGGGGCTTTGCACATTAGTGAAAGACTAACTATAGCGTTTCCTGTTGGCAAGAGGTACATTATTGATGTTGGAAAGCCTAACTACCAAAGTTTAAACTGTGCCACACAGGTGTGAGAACTGCTCTATAATTGAGTTATAAATCTGTAATTAGCCTTGCTTTTCTCAAGAAAAAGCTTAAAACCGTTTCTTTTTTAGAAATAATATCTGCTGTAATCTCCATTCCTGGTTGAATGGGATAATCATGTTCTCCTTTTTTTAAATAAAGCCTCTCTGGTTGAATTGTTATCTCATAATAAGGCAAAGAACTATCACTAAGATTAATAACATCGGCACTTATAGATCTGACCGCACCTGAAAGAGTTCCATAGTCTGGGTAAGGATATGCCGAAATTCGCATCTGTACCTTACCTTCTCGACATTTAGTAACTTTTAACTCTTTACATATCTGTACGTTGCCAATATCTTGAGGTGCGACATGAGCTTTTACTACGAGAGCAGATGACTTAGGCACAATTTGAGCTATGACATCTCCAGTATGTACTATTTGTCCTATATTTCGCAGTTCTAGTTTCAGAATTGTCCCTGACTCAGATGCTCGAATTGTCGATTTTTGCCAGTCTACTAAAACTTGTTTGAGCGTTTTTTGATCACTGTTAATCTGGTTTTGAATTTCTACTTTACGACGCATTAATTCTTGGCACTCTCTGTCCAAAATAGCGAGAGTTGATTGTCCTTTCGCTATTTGCTGTGTAATTCTTGCCTGTGCAATAGCTATATTAGCTGAACTAGGATGAAGTCCTGCTTTGGCTTTTTCTAGTCTAGACAAAGCTACTTTGAAAGCCTGTTCTTTTTGTTGAATTTGTAGTTGAGATATGGCACCTGTATCTTTTAATTGTTCATGTTGCTGCATTTCAGCTCTGGCTAATTCTAAAGATGCTTCTGCTTCTTTTACTTCTAAGGATGTGGTAACTTGTCGTTCTTTATAATCCCGTTGATTGCGCCTAAGATCGGCTGTTGCAGATTTGATTTCCTCTTGTGTTGATTGAGACTCAGCAACGATTTGTTCTTGAAGTGCCTTTAATTCAGAGGCAGTCCGCTCCAACTGTAACTCATTCTGTCGAATATTACCAATTAGCTGACTTCTTTTTGTTTGCAGTGAAGAATCTTCTAAAGAGGCTATTTCATCTCCGCGTAACACAAGTTGATTTACTTTGACTTTAATGCTTTTAACAATTCCTTCTTGGCCTGCTTGAACAGTGCGAATTTCTCCAAAAGGGCGCACAGTAGCAATAGCTCTGATCGTGATATTGTATTTGATAAGAGAAGCTAATAAAATACTAGCACCAATGGTTCCAGCTAGAAATAGACCACCTAAAGTAGTCCAAGGACTTATATCAGGTAGAAAATCATCACTTTTGATGGGACGTAGTAGATCTGGAGTAGGATCTTTAAACATAATTACTTATCAATAATTACTTTTGGTAATTTTCGCTTTCATTACTAGTATAGTAGTTTTTGTTGGAAATATCGCTCTGTTGCAAAAAAGTAACCCAGTCCTGTAGAATGGAGGCTTAATCAATACTTTTGTTCTCAATTTCGATACCTCAATGAGTCAAAAAGACCCCTTCAAGTGGAAGAATTCTCAGAAAGAAATAATTTTGCTCTGCGTTCGTTGGTATTTAAGGTACAGCTTAAGCTATCGAGACTTAGAAGAATTATTCTCTGTTTGACAGCGTTGATATACCTTGTAACTTTCCCGCGCATCCTCTACAGGTACAGGATCACTAAGTCCTAATTCTTCTCGATAAAGTTTCTTGAGACTATGGGTGAGGTTACCCGGAAAGAACAGACTTGATAGTTCTAATGTATTAAATATTGGGGGGAGCAAATCTTCCGGACATTGCCGTTTAACCTCTTGGTAAAGAATTGGAAGATCATGAAAGCGAATACTATACCCGACAATCGCCTTAGCTTGTTCAAGCTGCTGTAAAATTTGATGTAATTGCCAAGAATCTGGATTCTGGTAGCGATGATTCCCTTGATTGTCAATTAGAGCTACTTCTCTGATTCTCCATTCCTGAGAAGACTCTATCAATATCAATTCTCACTCAATATCTAAAAGTATCCAGTTTGCAGGGAGGGATAATTGACGCATATCAATTCAAATAACTTCTCTGTTCCGATTATAAACCTCGTGAAATCGATTTCGCCGCTAATAAAAAAAGTCGATTGACACAGGAACCAGTTAGCGGCCAAAATTGACTCTATTAGCCGTTGGCAAGCCTTAGAATTGATTGTGTAACAGGTTAATTAAGTCTAGCTCGATCTCGAAAAAAACAACTAATAATGATCATCGCAGGAGAAAGAAGCGGAGTCGGTAAAACGACGATTACTCTGGCAATCTTAGCCTATTTAATCAGTCGTGGCGATCGAGTGCAATCTTTTAAAGTCGGGCCCGATTATATCGATCCCATGTTCCATACTCATTTTACCGGTCGCCCCTGTCGCAATCTCGATCCGGTTTTAACTTCTGAAGACTATGTAAAAACCTGTTTTGCCCAACATTGTCAAAATGTCGATTATGCTCTGATTGAAGGGGTAATGGGGCTATTTGATGGTATTCAATTAAGCGATACTCAATTTCCTGATTATGCCAGTACCGCCCATATTGCCCGTATTTTAGGGCTTCCTCTGCTGTTAGTTATCGATTGTAGCCGTTTATCTACCTCTGTCGCCGCTATTGTCCGCGGTTATCAATCTTTAGACAAAAATCTCCATCTAGCCGGAGTTATCCTCAATCGGGTTGGTAGCGATCGCCACCTGCAATTACTGCAAACCGCCCTAGAATCCATCAATATGCCGATTGTCGGGGTTTTGCGTCGTCAAGATTCCCTGACAATTCCCGATCGCCATCTAGGATTAGTTCCCAGGGATGAACTAGGAGAAATCAGGGAACTGCAAGATCAACTGGCTTCTATTGCCCAAAACTGCTTTAATTGGGACATCCTCTTGCCTTTACTGACTATTTCTCCCCAAGAGAACCCGAAAAATCCCCCAGGAGCAAATAAGCTTTTTCCCCCTATCCGTATTGGTATTGCCAGAGATAAGGCTTTTAACTTTTATTACCCCGATAATCTCGATATTTTAGCCAATTTAGGCGCGGAATTAATCTTTTGGAGTCCCTTGCAAGGAGCAAATTTGCCCGAAAACCTGCAAGGATTGTACTTTGGTGGTGGTTTTCCCGAAATCTTTGCCCCGGAATTAGCCGCTAACACCCCTATCTTAACCCAGGTGAGAAAAGCGATCGCATCTGGAATGCCCACCTATGCCGAATGTGGCGGATTAATGTATTTATGTGACAAAATAGTTGATTTTGAGCAAAAAAATCATTCTATGTTGCAAATAATCCCCCAATCTGCTATGATGTCCCCGAAGTTAACCCTAGGTTATCGAAAAGCCATCGCCCAACAGGAGACGATCCTGCTCAAAGCAGGTCAACCAGTGCGCGGCCATGAATTCCATCGCTCCCAATTAAGCGGGGTAAACGACGCACCGATTTATCGACTGCAAGCATTCCCAAAAAGTGCTATCAATGGCGAAGGGTGGCAAGGTAAAAATCTACACGCTTCCTATCTGCACCTCCATTTTGGAGCGAATCTAAGCCTGCCGAAAAAATTCTTAGCTGCTGGCCTTGATTTTTTCCGAACAGCTGCGTTAAGCTAGTCACAGACAAATTTGATAATCAATCCGTTAAGGGATACAGGAGGTGATGTCGATGGTAGAAAGTAGTAAAAGCACGGGTCTCCTAATCGACAATGGCTGGCTGTGCGCCGGGGCTGTTCTCTAGACCCCCACGTCTAAACAAGATTTAGACTAGCTGGAGTTCCTTCCGGCAGTCTGGTGTCGATTCTGATGGCCCGCTACACCGCCCTTACCGAGCAATTGGTAAGGGCGGATAGTTTTTCAGGGTTTCCCGTCATCTCTTCACTTTAACTCTCCGGGCGCAAACTAACCCAGCGCCGCTTCTGGTTGGGGGACACCGTTTTAACACCTGTCACCGAGATAATATCATTGGCCAAGTTCTCTGCCATCATGGGAAGGAGTTGATTTATATTATCCTTATAAGCTTTTATCCAGAATTCAGAGAGTTTCTCCCTGGCCTCCTCATTGACGTAGATAGTTTTATCTGGCGTAATCAATACCATTGCCACGTCACCGGAGTTTTCCGTGACGGCAAAGACAAACTGCTCACGGTCGGACTTGAGACCTTCGTACCAGTAGTCTAGGTGTTCTTCTAATTCGTATTCATAGAGGGCGCGTTCCATTTTGCCATCTTCTAGCAAGGCTTTACGCAGTGTATTGGCTATTTTTCTTTGTTTCATAGTCTTGTCCCTGTTTTTGTGGGCGTTAAGTTTTGCTGATTAGACATCACTCCAGTTCAGTCGTCGTTATCAAAATCACAGAACCTGGTCCCACTCGTCTAGATGAGCCTGTTATTTGAGCTTAAGTTTCCTCTCTGTAAGGATTCTAACCTACTTTAGTTTTCCCTTAAATGCCGTTAGAATCAACAGGGTGGCCACTTTATCAACCGGTCAAGGAAAAAAAATGAGATCGCATCTTTCCCTCAGCAATTAAATCGTGTATAATGGCAAAAGAATAGTAAGGCTATATGCGTCATCAAACTGTGTAGTCAACCTATAAGGTGTGAGGAAAAAACCATCATGTTAAGAATGTTCTGGAAATCATTGCTGGTTAGCCCAGTGATTTTAGGGGCTACCCTAGTAGCTTCCGCTAATGCTAGTAGCTTCGATCCCGTCAAATCTACCAGTGTTTCTACCGAATTTAACAATCTAGAAATCGCTCAAGTTCAGAACACCGGTGCAGGAACTGGCGAACTACTCAATCAGATCGAACAGTACGGTAACGAAGGACAGTCCGTACCCGTGGAAGGCAATACCATCGATCAAGTCACCAGCGTTAACCAACTGCGGGATGTTTCCCCCACCGCTTGGGCCTATGAAGCCCTAAGAAGCCTCGTGGAGCGCTATGGTTGTATTGTTGGTTATCCCGATCGCACCTTCCGCGGCGACCGAGCTTTAACCCGTTGGGAATTTGCGGCTGGTTTAAACGCTTGCTTAAACGTGATGGAACGTTTAATTCAAGATGGTGTCAACGTCCTCAAGGAAGACTTAGATGCCCTCAAGCGCTTGATGGACGAGTTCCAGGCTGAATTAGCAGCCTTGGGAGCTAGAGTTGATAACTTAGAAAGCCGGGTGTCCTTCCTCGAAAATAACCAATTCTCCACCACCACCAAATTAGCTGGGGAAGTAATCTTCGCCGTTACCGATACGGTCGGTGCCGGTAGCCCCGCCTCCCAGGCCGCCATGCAATACCGCGCTCGTTTGCTGTTAAACACGAGCTTCACCGGTCAGGACGTGCTGAAAACCCGTTTATCGGCGGGTAGTGCCACTCCCTTTGGATTTGATTACAAATCGACCACCACACTACAAAATGGTGATCCCGCTTCTGTCAGATTCGATAGGCTGCAAAGTCCCTCCCTATTCCAAACTTGGACTGCTGCGGGTAACGGTAGCGATGTGGTCCTCGACTGGTTGGCCTACTATACCCCGATTAACTTAGGTTACTTCGGTCGCTTCAATACCTACGTAGCCGCTTGGGGTGGTATTTGGAATGACTTCGTTCCCACCACTAACCCTTTCTTTGAAGACTTCGACGGTGGTAATGGTGCGCTATCTACCTTCGCTTCTGAAAACCCCATCTACCGTATCGGTGGTGGTTCTGGGGCTGGTGTTAGCCTACAGTTAGGCTTCCTCCAAAGCATTGTCGGTCCGACTTCCCTATCTTTAGGTTACTTAGCCGGTGGTGGTGGCTCTAGTTCTGCGGCCAATCCTAACCCGGGTAATGGTCTCTTTAACGGGGATTACGCCGCTTTAGCACAGATTAACGCTAACCTCTTTAACTTCCTCAATGTGGGCTTCACCTACGTTAATGCCTACCAAGGTGCCGATACCGCCATCTTCGGTAACGGTGGTTCCTTCGGTGTAACGGGAAGTTCCGCCGCAAACCTTTCCCAAACCCAGTTAAATACCCTGCTCAACGTCAACGGCAACCCTCCTGGAGACGTGACCCTACAGGATGAAGTCGGTTTCTTCAACTTCGGAGCCAAAGTATCCAATAGCTACGGTTTAACTGGTGCGGTAGATATCGGTTTCGCCAGCTTGAGTGCCTTCGGTTCCTACTCCACCGTGCGCTTACTTGGTCTCGGTGATGCGGAAGTGTGGACCTACGGTGCTGGTATTGCCTTCCCCGACTTAGGTAAAGAAGGAAATATCTTAGGTCTGTTTGCTGGTGCGCAGCCCTACATTGGTCACTTAAGCTTCCGGGAAATGGGTCTAAAAGTATCTAACATCGTTCCCTACCACGTTGAATTGTTCTACAAGTACCAAGTCACCGATAATATTTCCATCACCCCCGGTGTCATCTGGATTTCTGCACCTGAACAGTTCAAAGGCACTGGTAACGAGTGGATTGGCACCCTTCGCGGAACCTTTACCTTCTAGGATTTCCTAAATTAAACCCGAAACCCCACCCATGGTGGGGTTTTGTCTTAGGCAAATAAGGGACTTCCAGAGAACAAAATACCCAACAAAAAAATAGAAAAGTGTTTTTTTGAAAAAGTAATTATTTTTGTCTAGGAAAACCAAGAGTATTTCATTACAACCTATTTTTCCGAAAAAATAGGCAGCACAAACTTTTACACTTGCGAGCTTTTTCGAGTATAAAAAGGACAAGTTAAAGAATCAAAGACAGTTTTTAGCCAACCATCTTAGTTAAATACAAACTAGGTCTTATCATAATAGATATCAATAAACCATTAGTCCAAATTGGGAAAGTCTTGATTCGTTGATTCTGGGATTCGATTTTTTCTTCAATTTTTTCCCTGGCTTTTTTAGTAAGCTTTACTCCTTTTTGTAAGTTTCAGTAATCAACTTAACAATCGGGTGTTTTCCTTTCCAAGTAATCGTTTGGGCGAATTTCAAAGCTGTTTTGATTTCATCTAAAATACTCCCATTCCAAGAATTTTCTAGCCCAATTCTAAGACTGTTTGTGCCATGAATCTTCTTTTAGCTGCATCTTTTAATTGAAATGCAGTTTCACTGAGCAATTTCTTGAGGGAATCAGTTAATTCCATATACACTTAAAAGGAAAAACTTGATTAATAATGTACAGGATTAATTCTACTACAAAACCGGGAAGGAGGGGTCGATGGTTGCCCCCTCCCTCTCACACTCCGAGAATGAATAGTTTATTTTTTGGAAGTCCCTTAACTGGTTACTTTTGACTTGATTGCGGGCCGATTTGGGGCAAATGCAAAGCCGGATCCTGCGCTGTCCAACCGACGGGAGTATCTAAGCGCACCTCAAAATGAAGATGGGGGGGAATAATATCCGGTTGTCCGGTGGTGCCAACCGCACCGATAACGTCTCCTGCTCGTACCCGTTGGTCAATTCTCACTGTAACCCTGCTTAAATGGGCATAACGGGTCTGCCGGCGACCTAAATGATTAATTACTATCAAATTACCATAGGCCCCCTCCTGACCCACATAAATCACTAGACCATCCTCGGCGGCCAGAACGGGTGTACCAATTGGGGCAATAAGATCAAGACCACTATGAAAGAGATTTTTCTGTTCCGTGGGGCTTTTTTGCCAACCGTAGGCTAATCCGACAGTGCTGGCCAAGGGTAAGGGATAAGAACTTAATCCAGTATAATCCGATCGCTTGGCCGTGGCAGACCAATTGGTGCCGGGGATAAAAACTATTGTCGGCCGGCGACCACAACCGTTAAGCTCAAAGAGTATATCGGCACGAATACCATAGGCCGCTTCTAAATCGCGCCAAGTGGAACCCTTGGGTGCTTCGATGCGAATGCCGTTCATCGGGGGAATAAAGATTTCTTTCCCGACGGGGGCCAAACCATTTTTAAGAATAGTCGGATTGAGTTTAATTATCGTTGCGGGGATAAGAGCGTATTTTTCGGCGATGGAGGCGATTGTTTCTCCCCGTTGGATTTTATGGCGTTGTAACCTTGATAAAATCGGTAGGGGACAAACATTATCGGATACTTGGGCAAAAATTAATTTTTGATTTAAGCCCAAAAAACCTAGACAAAAAAACAAAATTGTGCTGGTCAAACTTAGCCAACTTTTCTCACTTCTGATTCTCCGACCCATGACCATAAAAAAAGAGATCTCTTAATTACAAAACCCGGAGAATACTAGGAATACTGTCAATAGCTTCTAAAGACTCTATTGCTGCTAAAGCGTTGCGGAAATTGCCCTCGCGCACATCGTGGGTGACAACGACAATTTCGGCTAAATCACCCCTAATCCCAATTTGTACCACGGATTCTAGACTAACCCCATGGTCGCCGAAAGCCATACCTAAATGACCGATTACCCCCGGCACATCGCGACAGAGAAAACGAGCATAAAAACGGGTCGATAACGACTCCATCGGGGCAATTTGACAATAATGCTGGTGAATACAGCTTAAAAGCGGGTCAAGTTCCTTAGTTTTGCCGCTACTTTTTAAAATTCCGACAATATTCATTACATCCGATACTACCGCGCTGGCCGTCGGTCCGCTACCGGCACCAGGTCCGTAAAACATCACTTGGCCCAAAGGTTCCCCCTCGACGAGAATAGCGTTATAGACTCCGTTAGCATTAGCGAGGGGATGGGTTTTCGGTACTAGGGTTGGATGAACCCGCAACTCTAGGGTATCGGAATCCTCCTTAACCGTATCTTTTGCGATCGCTAATAATTTAATCACAAATCCCAGTCTATCAGCATAGGCGATATCGACGGCGCTAACTTGCCGGATACCTTCACAGTAAACATCTTCCCGTTTTACCCGACCTCCAAAACCCAGAGAGGCTAAAATAGCGATTTTATCAGCTGCATCGAATCCATCCACGTCCGCAGTGGGGTCTGCTTCTGCATAGCCTAATTCCTGAGCTCTGGCCAGAACTTCGCTAAAATCTGCCCCTTTTTGGCTCATTTCCGTGAGAATGTAGTTAGTTGTGCCGTTGACAATTCCCATGATGCTGCTGATGCGATTAGCGCCGAGGGATTGTTTTAAGGGTTTAATGACGGGAATGCCACCACCCACGGTCGCTTCTAGGAGGACATAAACCCCCTTTTCATTGGCCTTGCTGTAGATTTCATCGCCAAAACGGGCAATAACCGCCTTATTTGCCGTGACAACGTGCTTTCCCGATGCGATTGCCTGGAGAATTAAAGAGCGTGCCGGTTCCAAACCCCCCAATAATTCGACAATAATATCAATTTCGGGGTCAGTAACGATCGATTCTAGGTCGGTGGTCAATAGTTGGGTAGAAATCTCGATTTCTCTCGGTTTATCTAGGGATCTAACTCCCACTCGTCCAATGGTAATCTCTTTGAGTACGGGATGACGACCAAAAGGATCAAGGAGGATTTTCGCTGTTCCCGTCCCCACAACCCCGAAACCGAGTAAACCAATCTTAAAGGTCACGCTTTTATCTCCTGCTAGTCCGACGCCAAAAATACTAATGGCCAAGCCGTCGCCATTGTCGATTCTATCATTACAGGGTCTTTGTCTGTGGGGTTTTCTTTTGCTTCCCTGACACCACTAACACAACTCAAATGGTGGGAGTTAGCCAATTTTCAGCCCGCGAATCGCATAATCTAATAATTCGATAGGATGAATAACGGGTGTATCTTTTCCCTGTAATTGTAGATGTTTTTTAATTTGTAGGGAACAACCCGGATTAGGAGAAGCAATCACCGCAGCCCCGGTATTTAATAAATTGCGTACTTTCTGCTGACCTAATTCATCGGCAGTATCTGGCTGTAGCATATTATAAACTCCAGCACTGCCACAACACAGGGCTGCATCCATAGGTTCTTTTAAGTTAATATTGGGGATTTTTTGCAATAATTGCCGTGGCTGCACCGAGATTTTTTGTGCGTGTAAAAGATGACAGGCATCTTGATAAACTAGGGTTAATTCTGTCTCGGTAATCGGGGATAAATCAGCAGTTAATCCCACTGCCGCCAAAAATTCTTGAGCATCGCGTACTTTAGCCACAAACTCCTTAGCCTTATCTTTATATTCAGGATCATCGGCTAAAATATGATAATATTCCTTGAGAGTATGACCACAACCCGCCGCATTGATAATAACATAATCAACCTCGGTGGCTGCGAAACTATCGATCATTTGTCTGGCCAAACTTTGTGCTTGTTTTTCCTGTCCTTGATGTGCGGGTAAAGCGGCACAACAACCCTGGGTTTTTGGGATAACCACTTCACAACCATTGGCAGTTAAAACCCGCACTGTCGCTTCATTTACTGGCGAGAAAAACAGGCGCTGCACACAACCTAAAACTACTCCCACCCGATAGCGTTTTTCAGTTTGGGAGGGAATAACATCGGGATAGTTTTTAAACAGAGAATTTAGAGTAATTTTGGGTAAAATTGATTCCATGGCCCCTAGACGGGGAAAGAGCATTTTTAAGATACCCGATTTCCTGACTAGGGTTTGTAATCCTAGGGTTTGATATAACCAGAGGAAAGGTAAAAATAATTTGAGACGGACGGGATAGGGAAAGAGATTAAAAATGAGAAAACGAATAATTTTATCTTTAAAACTGCGGGGTTGATTGCGTTCCACCTGCGGACGAACTGCGGCGATTAATTGATCGTATTGTACTCCCGATGGACAGGTACTAACACAGGCTAAACAACCTAAACAAGTATCAAAATGTTGGCTAGTAGTTTCGTCTAAAACTGCTTCCCCTTTATTGATGGCATTCATCAGATAAATTCTACCCCGGGGGGAGTCCATTTCCTTGCCAATGACTCGATAACTGGGACAGGTAGATAGACAAAAACCACAGTGAACACAACTATCGATTAATTCTTGAGCGGGGGGATTTTTGGGGTCAAATCCTTGATTTTTTTGGTCGATTAATTCTTGAAAGTTAACGGAATGCTCGGAGGTTTGCATAATTTTTAATTAGATTTTGTTAAGAAAGCGTTCAGGATTAAAAATACCGTGAGGATCAAACTTGTTTTTTAGGGTTTTCATCATGGTAATCCCATTACCTGTATAACCCCAAGGTTCAATTTTTTCCTTTAGGGATGGATGCGCGGTTAACACCGTTAAATAACCCTGATTGGCACTGCATAAAGAGCGAATTTTGTCAAGATTTTCCTCCGATTTTAAGATAACTTTACCCACCCCGCTACTAATATTAACCGAGGCTAGTCCGTTAATTTGGTCGATAACTAGAGCTAAACTGCTGGGTAATAATCCTATTTTGCCGAAAAAATTGCCCTCTTGGCCGGAATTATCGATTGTTTTTCGGTATCTTTGCCATAGAGAAATTTCCTCCTCATCCCGATAATAATTAGTCTGACAGTCTAACTGTTTTCCTAAATAACTCACCTGTTGCGATTGTTCGCTAATACTTTCGGGAATGCTTTGAAAACGCAGCAGTAAAGCGACTTTTTCCCCTAATTCTAGTGCTTGCGTCATCCCTGGGTTTAAACATTCAGCCACGGTGGGGGTTAAGGCCGATTGCCGAATAACTTGACTCAATTTGCTAATATTTTCGCTATTTCCAGTGATGATCAGGCTTTCTGAGTTAGCAGCTTCGGGATACAGTCGTAGGGTAATTTGATTGATAATCCCCAAAGTGCCGTAGGAACCCGTAAATAGCTTCATCATGTCGTATCCCGCCACATTCTTGACCACACGCCCTCCCGCTTTAGCAATCTCGCCATCGTGACGGATAAAGGAGAATCCTAGGATCAGATCCCGGACTCCACCGTATCTTTGCCGCCATGTTCCCGCATCAGCCGTGGCCATAATACCGCCAATCGTGGCATTATCGGCGTAACTGGGATCAAGAGGAAGAAATTGACCGCTAGGAGCCAAAAAAGCCTGTAAATCCGCTAATTTAAGCCCAGCTTCCACAGTTATAGTTAAATCTCCCCTAGCATGGTCAATAATCCGGTTGAGATTTTGGGTACTGACTAAAATATTGGGTGACTCGACTAATCCACCCCAATCTAATTTACTGCCTTGACCGTAGGCTAGTAAAGACAGACGATTTTCGTTGGCAAAACGCACTAGAGAGGCTAAAGCGGCCGTATTAGCGGGATAGACTATAATTTCAGGACTTTTGCCCCTAATTGCCCTCGATAATCTTTCTTGTTCCTCTTTTGGCACTTGTGGCCAGGTAATAACTGTCGTGTCGGCGGGTAAAATAGAAGTTATCTGAGCAGCGATCGCAGTCATATTCGACAAAAGAATTGAGGAGTGAGGAGTCAGGAATTACCTTACCAGCCGATAATCCCGAAGAATGGGGGTAATGCTGGAGCTAATCAGTAATTTTGGGCTTCTATTAATTAGATTACCTTAGTTGGGCTCTCCATCTCCGATGTCAGCTAATTCTAGCCCAATAACTGACCGTTAAATTAGCCATACATTCGTGTCATAATGTTAGATTACCTCGATCAGTAAGCAAGAAGTAGTGATGAGTGTAGATTGGACGAATAGCCGCGCCAAGCGATTAAGTGCTTTACCCCCCTACGTTTTCGCCCGCTTGGATGAATTAAAAGCCTTAGCCCGCAAAGAAGGACTAGATTTAATCGATTTAGGTATGGGCAACCCGGACGGTTTTGCCCCGCGTCCAGTTATCGAAGCGGCCATTCAAGCTTTTGAAACGCCCCAATTCCACGGTTATCCCCCCTTTGAAGGAACCGCCAGTTTCCGAGAAGCGATCGCTAAATGGTATGAGCGCTCTTATGGTGTGGAACTCAATCCCGATAACGAAGCTTTACCCTTGCTAGGTTCCAAAGAGGGCCTATCTCACCTGGCCCTAGCTTATGTTAACCCTGGCGATGTGGTCTTAGTTCCCAGTCCCGCCTATCCCGCCCATTTTCGCGGTCCTTTGATTGCTGGGGCGACGCTATATCCAATAATCTTAAAAGCGGAACAGGATTGGCTGATAGATATCGATTCTATCCCCGAAGATGTGGCTAAACAGGCGAAAATCCTCTATTTTAACTATCCCAGTAATCCCACCGCCGCCGTTGCCCCCCTGGAATTTTTTGAAAAAATCGTTGCTTGGGCCCGGCACTATAAGATTATGCTCGTCCACGATCTCTGTTATGCTGAATTGAGTTTTGATGGTTATCAGCCCACCAGTTTATTGGAAATTCCGGGGGCAAAAGAGATTAGTGTGGAATTTCATACCCTCTCAAAAACCTATAATATGGCTGGATGGCGCGTCGGTTTTGTCGTGGGCAATGCCGATATTATTCAAGGGTTACGCACCCTGAAAACTAATCTCGATTATGGCATCTTTTCCGTCATCCAAAAAGCGGCCGAAACCGCCCTACAACTGCCCGATGAATACGTCAAACAAGTACAGGAAAGATACCGGCAGCGACGGGATTTTTTAATCAAAGGTTTGGGGCAATTAGGTTGGGATATTCCCCCCTCTAAGGCGACAATGTATCTCTGGATTCCCTGTAGCGTCGGCATGACTTCCACGGATTTTGCCCTCAGCGTCCTCCAAAAAACTGGTGTCGTCGTCACTCCGGGCAATGCTTTTGGAGAGGGAGGGGAGGGTTATGTGCGCGTCAGTTTAATCGCCGATATCCCGCGATTAGGGGAAGCTTTACAGCGCCTCGAAGATGCGGGAATTCGCTATCAGTAAGGAGAGTTTTTTCCCCTTGATTTACCCGCCAAATCCCTCTAGGCACTGGCTAAAATTGTATGATGGAACTTTATCACGGTAGCTTGCCACTTCCATGACCTACAGCTTAAGAATTGCCGATATTCCCGTCAGTGAAAGACCGAGGGAACGTTTAATCAGTGTCGGGGCGAAAAACCTCAGTAACGCCGAATTATTAGCGATTTTACTGGCTACAGGTCAAGGTAAGGGGAAACTCTCGGCGGTGGGTTTAGGACAACATATTCTCAGCGAATTGAGTAAATATCGCCGGGATCCTTTGGACGTTTTGAGGGATATTCAGCCCCAGGAATTAACCGCTATTCATGGCATTGGACCAGCTAAGGCTACTACTATTCTAGCGGCGATCGAATTGGGAAAACGAGCTTTTCAACGACGACCGACGGAAAAAATGGTCATCGATAGTCCTGATACCGCTGCCGCGATCCTTGGCCACGAACTAATGTATCAGTCTCAGGAACGTTTCGCCGTTATTTTACTCGATGTCAAAAATCAGTTAATCGCACTCAAGGTGATTACTATCGGCACAGCCACGGAAACACTGGTACATCCACGAGAAATCTTTCGAGAAGTAGTGAAACAATCAGCTACTAAGTTAATTATCGCCCATAATCACCCCACCGGGTCACTTATGCCTAGTCAAGACGATATTTTACTCACAGAACAATTATTACAGGGAGCTACCTATCTAGCCATTCCTCTCCTAGATCATTTGATCCTCGGTGATGGCAACTTCCAAAGTCTTCGCCAGACCACAGAACTTTGGGAAAAATATCCCCAAGAGGATTGATAGAAAAGACACTCGATCTTTGTAGTTTAAATTTTTAGCCGTTTCAATAGGGCGTTAATTTCCTCAAACATTATGCGATCGCTGTCAAGGATTGGGGAGAAAACCAAAAATTTTGGCTGCTCCTCCTAAAATGGCGACAACCAAAGCTATCAGAATCCCCCGACTGGTAAATTCCCGATCAGCGAATCTTGTATTTAACCCTTTAATTTCTGCGGTTAGTCGCTCATCTAAACCAGGACTTGATCTTTCTCCTTTCCAAGGGAGGAGCGGCCCTACTGTCTGCACTTCTTAACATTCAATTGATAATTTTTACTAATATATTGCTTACAGCCCTTTAGGAGTAAGGATTATAGCCACAATGATGGATTTTTGTCAGGGTGAAGAATTGTAAATTTTTTTCTCAGAAAAAATCAATTATTGAAAATGTTCTCAATAGTAGTTTCTAGAATGAAGGGTTTTCGTCAAAACATCTTGGGAAATGTAAAGATATATAAAGGTATATGAAGAGGTGCGGAATGTCGGTGCTAAAAATCCCTGTTTTGTCAGGAAAAAATCGAGCAGCCACCCCGAAATAGTGGTAATAGTATTGAAGGAGTGGTCTTAAAAGTGATGATATGACTGACCAGAATGGCGTGTTAGTAGAAGAACAAAGCGAGGATATTACCCGTAAGATGAGTCAATTAGCCACCGAGTCGCCGAAAAATCAATTACAAATCCTGACACAATTAGCCGGGGCCGGAGAAGCTGGCCTAACTGTGTTGAGAGATTTTTTGTTAGCCCGGCGCCCGACTCCTGTTAATCTGGTGACAGGCAAGGCCTACCAATTGCTATACCAAGATAATAGCGCTGGGGGCAAGGAATTTTTAGCTAATTATTTCCCCACGGGTGTTGTTCCCCTCGATAGTGCTAAGGGTATCGATTATCGACTTTTACAGGAACTATTGGCTAAACAGGATTTTCAAACTGCCGATAGTCTCACCCGTCAAAAACTCTGTGAATTAGCAGGAGAAGGAGCAATACAGAGGAAATGGGTCTATTTTACGGAAGTAGAAGCTTTTCCCAAGGTTGACATTCAGACTATTGATCATCTTTGGTTAGTTCATTCGGAAGGGAAATTCGGTTGGTCGGTGCAGCGCCAATTATGGATCGGTGTCGGTCAAGATTTCCCGAAACTCTGGCCGAAAATTGGTTGGAAAAATGGCAATAATTGGACAAAATACCCGCAGGAATTTATCTGGGATTTAAGCGCTCCCGTGGGCCATTTACCCCTGTTAAATCAACTGCGTGGGGTGAGAGTGGCTGCCTCTTTATTTTCCCATCCCGTCTGGAGTGAAAAATAGATTAGCGATAGTAAAAATCATAGTTTTTTAGGGCATTCAGTCGGGCTAAATTGAGACGATAATGATAACCTAGTCTTTTTTGGAGAGGTTGTCAAAAATCTTTTTTAATGGGAGGTTGATAACTGGCATCAAGGTGATTGCTTTTGTTTTTGAGGATTAACAAAGCTTCACTGGTATCTACTGTCCACCGGACTTTTACTGCCGCTAGTCCCATAATATTGCCTTTGCCACTGTGCATTCCTTTCATTTCTAAATAGAGTGCTATCTTCCTCAAAAAAATGCAAAAACTCTTGCTCTTTCCCTCCATCTCTAGTGACTATAAATAAAGACTCTCCAATCCAATTTACTTGTTCACTCGGAATTCCTAGTTTTTCAGAAACCCTAATTAAATTAGGTAAATCTCGAGGACGATATTTTTTATTATGCTCAACCATACTTTGATGATAACCAACGATACCTGGAGTAAAATCAAGATTGTCCGGTAATGATTCTATTAGTCTTGTATCCGCATCGATAAAAATAGCTGTCGGAAATAACTTTAAACTTTTTTCTAGAACAAAGCGTTTATCATTATAACAATGTAAAATTCCTTTTTGAGTATGTTTAAAAGCGATAACATTGGGAATATTATCAAAATACTGAGGGGCATCAGTTCCCACCACTAGACTGCCCCCAGGGGCGTATTTTTGTAAATCTTCAGCCAGAGTTTTAGTTAGTTTTTGATACTTTTCTCTTAGGGCTAAAGTGCAAAAACAATAATTTGCTGTCGGTTCGGAAGAATTCATCATAGATTAGTAATATCTGGAATTTTTGCCCTCAGTATATCAGCTTTCTAAATTTTCGAGACAATTTCCTCTAAGGCCGCTTCTAGATTAGGATAACGATAGTCAAAACCGATCGCTTGGGTGGCTTTTGGCAGCACTTCTTGACCTTCTAAGACGATTTTTGCCCCTTCTCCCAAGAGAATTTCGAGGGCAAAATCCGGCACTGGCAACCAGGAAGGACGCTTCATTACTTCCCCTAATATCTGACAGAATTCTTTCATGCGGACGGGATTGGGTGCAGTAGCGTTGAAAGTACCGTTAATTTCTGGGCGATCGAGACAATAGATAATTAAATTAATTAAATCATCCCGATGAATCCAAGAAAACCACTGACGACCGCTTCCAATCGGTCCACCAGCAAAAAGTTTGAAGGGTGGGATCATTTTCCCTAAAGCACCCCCATTGCCTAAAACAATACCCGTGCGAAGAATGACTAAACGAGTGCCGTAATCTTTAACTTTTTGGGCTGCTGTTTCCCACTTTTTACAGACATCCGCCAGAAAATCGCCACCGGGAGGGCTATTTTCGTCAAAACTAGCGGTTTCACTGGTTCCATAGTAACCGATCGCCGAGGAGTTAATTAAAACTTTCGGTTTCTGGGCAGCAAGTGCGGTCGCAACGCGCTCGCTACGCGAGATCGCCTCGACAATTTTCTCGGTGCCGATTTGCCGACTAGCGACGATCGCCTGTTTTACTTCACTGGTCCAGCGTTCCGAAATCGGTTCTCCGGCTAGATTGATCACCGCGTCACATCCAGAAATCTCTTTTTGCCAATCCCCCGATTCTGTGGCGATATAGGGAATAATCTCTATCTTAGGATAGATTGACTTTGGGTACATTCTTCGGGCTTTATCGGGATTGCGAGTCAAAATTAGGATGTCGTCGCCGCGATCATGGAGTTTGACCACTAATCGACTACCCACAAATCCCGTCGCCCCAGTAATCGCTATTTTCATGGTTCTTTGACTAAATTTATCCTTATTTTAGCTGGTTTTTAGTTATCAGGAGTCAGGAGTCAGTATTCGGGAGTCAGGAGACAGCTTTTTTCTCCCTATCTCCCCTCTCCTGTCTTCTGTCTTCTCACTTATCCTGATACCCCATCCCGTTGGCTGCCGCGTAACGATTCATAAAGCGCATAAAACGCTCCCAGTGTTCATCGGTGATTTCAAAACCACATTCTACCCGTTGAATTTCATCCCCTTCATCTCCTCCAAAAATAAATTTAGTCGAGTTGGGGATAACTGTAATCACTCCTTCCTCATCGGTGAGACGGAGATCGCCGTAGGTACGAGTGGTGAAACTTTGGAAACGTTCGATCGCTTTCAGGGTTTTAAAAGTCATCAGGACATTGCGAATCCCAATATTTTTATTTTTGCGGAGACTAACACCGCTTAATTCTTCTGATAAACCGACAAAAAACTCGATCGTGGGAGTGGTCATAGGTGTGGGTATAAAATTTTAGTTATTGATTTTCTCTTAATTACTTTTGAAGGGAAAAAGTAGTTCATGATTACTAATAAAGCAACCATGAACCGAAAAACAAGCTATTCCGCTTCTCCACCCTGGATTTTGAGGAGGAGAAAACCCCAAGCTAATCCGACGAGGACGAGAACGATCGCCACGATCGGCCCATTAAATAACATACTTTCTGCGGTCATGGTGATTGCTCCTGAGCCTACAATAATCGATCATATAGATAAGTGGTATTTTAACCTACGAAGGCGATCGACGGCTGCCAGACTGGGGCAAAATTGAGGGAGAAAATCGGCCAATAACTCTGAGAACTTTTTTAGTACATATGCTCTAACAATCCCCAAGGAAGGATGCTCACCCCCATGCTAGATGTTTTTAATACTATCTTTATACTTTTTGTCTCCACTTTGTGTTAGTGTCTTATCTGCTTAATTCTTCACTTATCCTAGGAAAATTAAGTATTGATAACTATTGATGATGACTGGTAAAAAATCATTTATGCTCAAGATCAAGTTAATACTATTTTTAGGTTTGTTGCTGCTGAGTTGTCAATCGACTAATCTCAATGGTAATAATAGTTCGATGGCTCAGATTACAACTGAGAATCAAGGGCAAATATTACCGATCACGGCCAAAGCAGATATTAATGGTGAGATAATTGAGTTAGAAGTGGCTCAAACCCCCGAACAACAGGCCAAGGGTTTAATGTATCGCTTGTCTTTGGAGAGAAATCGCGGTATGCTATTTCCCTTTGCACAACCTCTGATGGCCGGGTTTTGGATGAAAAATGTCTCGATTCCTCTAGACATGATTTTTCTAAAAGATGGTATAGTAAAAGCAGTTTTGCTCAATGTCCCTCCTTGTGCGGTGCATCCTTGTCCTGTCTATGGGCCAAACACCATGGTTAATCAAGTGATCGAACTAGCTGGGGGTCGAGCGAAAGAATTAGGAGTGAGAGAAGGAGATAAAATTAAGATTGAGTTTATCTCAAGACCTTAATTTTTGGAAATGGGTTAACTTTCTTATCAAAAGTGTCCCTTGTCTGAAAATATAAGTATGGCCTTTAGAAGCTATTACGCATTTATACTGTTTAAGATATAACCATATTGATTAAGATTTTTATAGTCTATCAAGTCATAGATTGAATAATCTTTACTCTTGCTATAGATTAAACAGAGACAAAGTTCTGCTCGATCTAACGGGACTATCTTAAGAGAGCCAGCGATTTTTAGGAAAGCACTCTCTATCATCGAGATAGCTTAGATACAGAAAAAACGGTCGCGAGACTAACTGTCCTTGAAACCGATCGGGTGGTGTTTTGTTGAAATTACTAGATATACTATTGAGGAAAAAGTCCCCCTATGTCCACGATTGCCTATTCCCAATTCCGACAATTTCTACAAGAGGAATTGTCCCTTCCCCAAGAATCCATCGCTATGGCCGAGCGATCGATCCAATCTGATAAAATTCATTTACCGATGATTCTCTGGCAGTACGGTTTAGTGACCTTAGAACAATTAGATAAAATTTATGATTTTCTCGAAGAGGTGGTCTAATCTTACTATTGGTAACTATTGACAAGGAGAATAATTGCCATGGCTGCGCATAGTTTCTGGCACAGTTTGAAAATTCCCATCTTAACAACTACCAATCATCACTTGAGAAGTGGGTTTAAATAACCCACTTTTTTAATAGCTATACAATTGAGAATTGACGAAATCCGACAGATAGATGTATTTTTTTCCCCAATCCCGAACAAAAACCTGATTATCTGGGATTATTAGACAGAATTGTCTTTAATACTGTCTGAATTGAATCCTATCGCAATCCTCCCAATCCTAGCGAGATTCCTAATTGTTTAGCGCAACTTTTGACCATTTTAGCCGAACTGCAAAGACAAGCTAAACCGGAAAATCAGGGCTACAATCAAGACAATGCTTCTTGTTTAAGGATTTGGGGCAAAGTTAAGGCCAGATTAACCAGAAAGAGTCTATTTTCTTCCCTCGCTTTATCGCACGGCAATTATCGCTATTAATCAATTGCCTATCACTCCTGAGAGGTAGTGATTCGGTAAATACTCGGGAGCATCTCATTTGTGCAGAGAATACAAAGGTTAGGGAAAAACTACTTGAACAATCGGAGTCTCCCCAAAAGGAAAACTGCGTACCTCACCATTAAGATAACTACTGTATTCAGTTTTCTTACCCAGTGTCCATCAACCGGGAGGAATGCCGATAGCTGCTTAAAACCACTAAGACAGGACGGCGAGAGTAACTAAAGACGATTTTTTTGGTAAGATCAGAGCTAAACTAACCATCACGCCCCCTTGAGGAAATATTTATTTATGAGCGATATAGGGTTTATTTTGACTATAATCAACAATTTCCTGCAAATTTACTCGGTAATCCTAATTGTTAGGGTTTTACTGACCTGGTTCCAAAATGCTGGTTGGGCCTATCAGATTATGTCTTTTCTCAGTCCGATTACCGATCCCTATTTAAACCTCTTTCGCTCGATTATCCCACCCCTAGGCGGGATGGACTTTTCCCCGATTCTCGCGTTCCTGCTGCTCAACGTTGTTCAGAGTGTCGTAGCCACAGGGGCCAGCAGTCTGGTCAGTAGCAGTTTCTAAATCCGCGGATCCACACTACTGGTGAAACCGGAAGCTTTGAATTTTTCCAGTCGCAGGGGGGTTGGTTGATTGGTAGAAACAGAAATTCTGATCTCAAAATCACTAATCCCCGGCGGCACTTCCGGAATTGCCCCGACTCGGCTACGATTTTGTAAAGCTGGTTCCCCGTTAGCATCGTAAATCCGACCAAAAACATCGGCATCATAGACGGTTTTTCCAGAATTATTTTTAGCTCTGCCGGTGATTAAAAAACAATTAGCCGGAAAACTGGTTCCCCCACTGGTGACACTACCCTCGGCTAATTCCGGGGGACAGTCTTTGTAAGATACATCTAATAGTTGAATTGGGGTCAAAGCTTGAGCAATAGGGATGATAAGCAAGCTAGACAGCCAGAAGAGAGCAGAGAGCAGTAAAACGGTGAGCGAGCGTGGTGTCATAGATCAGTTATTTTACGGTATGATTTCCCTAATACTTAGATTATCGTGGATCGTCACCCTTTGAAATCAGCTTTTTTAGGACTTTCATGGATCGAGATGAGATTGAAACCACTCTCAAAGCAGCTTTTCTCCAGTGTGAGGCTTTATTATGTCCTCTCAATGAACGACAAAAAGAAACTTTGTTAGAGGTGTTTTTTGAGCAAAATTCCCTCGCTGATGGCAATCCCCTCGACGAATTAACATCTATGCAAAGGGAGATTTTACTGGAATTTATCCTCAAACAAGAACGGGAAAATTTAGCTTGGAAAAGTTCCCTCCTCAATGATTGGCTTAATGATCGCCCTTCCGGTGCGGTACAATTTATCCGCGATCAGTATGGCTTGGTTGAATAGCATAAAACCGATTCATTGGCAAGAATATTTACAAAAATTAAGGTTAACCAGAGAAAAATTACAGGTGGGAGATACGATCGAGGTGTCTAATGGATTATGGGAATGGATTCACGCAGACGCTGCCGATAGTTGCGACTGGTTTCCCTGTGAGGTGATAGAAGTAAATGAAAGTGAGGATGATTCCCCCCTTGTTAGTTGCTGTATTCGCTTTCAAAACGGTGAAGAATGGGAAATACAAGCAATATATCAGTGGAATCGCCCTAATTGGCGTTTTCTGGACTGAAGGAAGATCACTGCTCGGTTATCGGCTAAAATTAAGAACTGTAAAGAAAACAGATAAATTTTATGGCCGCTAAAGTTGAGATCTATACTTGGAGTTCCTGTCCTTTCTGTATCCGCGCTAAAGCACTACTCAACAAAAAAGGGGTGGAGTTTACCGAATATTGTATCGATGGTGATGAAGAAGCGCGGGACAAAATGTCCGATCGAGCCAATGGTCGTACAAGTGTACCACAAATTTTTATAAATGATCAACACATCGGGGGCTGCGATGACATCTATGCTTTAGATAGAAGTGGTGGTTTAGCTCCCCTGTTGCCGAATTAAGGATAAAAACTATTAATGAAACTAGCCTTTATTATCGATCCGATCGAGCATCTCGATCCAGGCCATGATACCAGCGTAGCTATCATGGAAGCGTCCCAATTATTAGGTCATGAAATTTGGATTACTTCCATCACCGATCTCAGTGCAATTGCGGGAAAAGCTTGGGCAAAACTAACCAGAATTGAACTGGTTCCCGTGGAGTTAAAAGATAATCATTGGGTGGCTGTATCTCAATGGTATCAAAGACAAGAGACAGTTTTTACCTGCCTAGAAAACTTCGATTTTGTCTGGATGCGAAAAGATCCACCCGTGACAATTGCCTATCTTTATGCCACCTATTTATTAGACTTGATTGACCCCCAAAAAACCAAAGTAATTAACTCAACTAGGGGTTTACGCCATGCCAACGAAAAGTTATATACGATTCACTTTGCTCAGGTAATGCCTGCCACAATTGTTTCCCAAGATAAAGCGACGATTAGGGAATTTGTCAACGAAAAAGGAGCGGCAATTATGAAACCTTTAGGTGGCAAAGCAGGGGAAGGAATTTTATTTCTTAGTCCCGAAGATCCCAATCTCAATTCAATGATTGAAATTAGCACAAAATGGGGGCAAGAACCGGTAATGATTCAAGATTATTTACCAGCTGCTAAGGAAGGAGATAAACGCATTATTGTCCTCAATGGTGAACCCATCGGGGCAGTTAATCGCATTCCCACCGGTTCAGAATTTCGCGGTAATATGGCCGTGGGTGGACGAGTAGCAAAAACAGAAATCAGCGATCAAGAATTAGAAATCTGTGCCACTTTAGCCCCAAAATTAAGGGAAGATGGCCTATATTTTGTCGGATTGGATGTGATTGGAGGCTATCTCACGGAAGTTAATGTCACCAGTCCCACCGGCATTCGCGAGATCGATCGATTAAACAATGTTAGTTTAGGTCAACAGGTGATTAAATGGCTAGAAAATTTTTCTTGTGCCAAGGCTCTGTATTGAAATATCCTTCAGGTAGAACCTGAATAAAGGGTTCCCAGGTAGAACCTGGGAACGGGATAAGAACTCAAATCTGATAACTGATAACTGTAAAAAAATGAATGCTTTATCAATACCGACGTGGATAGTTCATGTATCGAGTGTCGTAGAATGGATAGCGGCAATATGGTTGGTCTGGACCTATAGCGACATCAGTAGCGATCGATCATGGCGAATGTTATCTTGGGGGATGTTACCCGCTTTAGTTGGGGCAATGTGTGCCTGTACATGGCATTTTTTTGATAATATCAGTGCCTTATCCTGGTTAGTCACCCTACAGGCAGCCATGACTGTCTTAGGAAATTTTACCCTCTGTGCTGCCGGTTGGTGGCTGTGGCGTTCCAGTAAAATTAGCCTTAACAATGAATAAAGAGAGTTTGTTTGCCATTTCCCTGTTTCCCTATCTGGGGTTTCTTTGGTTTGTCACTCGTTCAGGAAAAATGCCCCGTTTAGCCTTAATTGGCTTTTATGTGCTGTTAATCTTCGTTTTTATCACCATTCCTGCTGGTATCTACGCCAAAATCCACTATGGTAAAGAATTAGCCAACGTCGATTGGTTACACGGCAGCGCCGAACTTTTCCTCACCCTCTCGAATATTCTCGTCGTCCTAGGTTTTCGTCAGGCAATTTTAGCCAAAAAGGAAACAGAGAAAGGGGAACAGTAAACAGTGAACAGTAATCAGTGAACTGACAACTCACATCTGATAACTGAATTGTGATACAATCGCCCCAGAACGTCCCCACGTCAGTCAACTATGTCCCCGATTACACCGTCCATCAGTGTCAATGAACCCAACCCGCAGGCTGCTGTCCAGACTTTATCGGTAGTGGTTCCCATTTATAACGAAGTGGACAGTATCCCCCATCTCGTGGAGAGTATCGCCTCGATTTTGCGTTCTTATCAAATTAACTACGAGATTATCTGTGTTGACGACGGTTCTAAGGACGGTTCTACCGAGGTTTTAACTAATTTAGCTAAAAATCGCCATGATCTCAAGGCGGTGATATTGCGACGCAACTACGGGCAAACCCCCGCTATGGCTGCTGGATTTAATTATGCCACGGGACAGGTCATTATTACCCTTGACGGCGATTTACAGAACGATCCCAATGATATGCCCCTATTATTGGCCAAATTAGAGGAAGGTTATGACCTCGTGAGTGGCTGGCGCAAAAATCGCCAAGATGACCAGGTAAAACGGCTTTTACCCTCAAAAATAGCTAATTGGCTGATAGCAAAGGTAACAGGGGTCAAATTACACGATTACGGTTGTTCTTTGAAAGCCTATCGAGCCGAATTAATCGCCGATATGAATCTCTACGGGGAATTACATCGCTTTTTACCCGCATTAGCTTTTATTGAAGGGGCAAAAATAACCGAAATTCCCGTTAATCACCACCCTAGACGGTTCGGACAGAGTAAATACGGTTTAGATCGCACAATTCGCGTGATTATGGACTTATTTACTATCTTTTTTATGAAAAAGTTCCTCACCCGTCCGATGCACATTTTTGGACTCTACGGACTGTTATCCATGGTAGTGGGGGTTATTTTAGGCGCTTATCTGACTATTCTCAAACTCGGTTTCGGACAAGAAATCGGCAATCGACCTTTGTTAATCCTAGCTGTGTTATTCTTTTTAACTGGGGTACAATTACTCTGTTTTGGTCTTTTGGCAGAAATTTTGATGCGAACTTACCATGAATCCCAAAAACGTCCTATCTACCGCGTTCGTACTGTTGTCGGGGATAGGGGATTTTTCAGTGAACAGTAATCAGTAATCAGTGAGCAGTAATCACTGAAAAGAAATCTCGGAACTTGTCACTTAATATTGTTCACTGAAAACTCAAATCTGATAACTGATAACTGATGACTGATGACTGATGACTGATAACTGAAAAAAATATGACTATTTGGGAACTTGATTTTTATTCGCGGCCGGTGGTGGATGAAAATAATAAAAAAAGATGGGAATTGTTAATCTGTGAAACTCCCGCAACAATCGATCGCCCCTCCGATACAATATTTAAATATGCCAGTTATTGTCCTAATACGATGGTTAATTCCCAATGGTTAGGAGAGGCAATTACTGCAGCTATCAAGGCAGCGGGAGTAACTCCCAAAAAAATTCGTTTTTTCCGTCGTCAGATGAATAACATGATTAGCAAAGCTTGCGAGGATATCGGTATTCCCGCTTCCCCTAGTCGTCGCACTCATGCTTTAACTAGATGGATAGAAGAAAGAATGGTTAATTTCTATCCCCAAGAAGTTGGTTATGATCAAAATTTAACTAAAACCGCTTCCGTGAATTATCCCCCTTTAAATGCTGTTCCCCTTCCCGATGCTGTCCGGGGAGATAAGGCCGATAAATGGGCTTTTGTCACGCTAGAATTGTCTTCTTTTCATGATATAAAAGATTGGGATATTAGCTTCGGAGAAAATTTGCCTATACTGGGGATGGGATTAGATGGGAATCTAAAAATCCCTGGTTTAGTTATTTTTTCACCCCGTGCTTTACCCCTAGCTGGTTGGATGTCAGGGTTAGAAATGGCCTATTTAAAGTTAGAAACTGGTTCCCGTCCTGTGCTACGTTTAGAAACGGGTGCTAGTGATAGCTGGATTCTCGTCAATGTCATTAACACCGAGACTTTAAAGGAAGCCAAAAATTTTGAAGAAGCTAAACAGAAAGCCAATAATCTGCATTTTTTAGCCGTTCAATCTAACCCTGAATCGGAATCATTCGCTGGTTTTTGGCTATTACAGGAAGGCCATCAAGAGTAAAGTTTAGTCAAGGTGGGTTTTCAATCCACCCCCACAGAATTAACTTAAAAACATTGTCTAGTCCAACTACCGTGTAACCCGTAGGGAATATGATGTTTAAGATGGATAACTGCTAGGGAATTAGTGATATCTTTAGCATCTAAGATTACCATATTCGATCGATGATTGGCCGCATCGTAGGTGACTACCAATAACCAACCATCATCTTCAGCAATTCCATCGGGTTTAGGCACAAAAATTGGTTCACCCGCAAATCCCCGGGGAGCAAAAGAATATAACTGTTTTTCTCCCGTTAATAAGTCCAGTTTTAAGATTGCTTGCAAAGGAGCATTACCAGTGGCATGATGAGTGGCAGCGATGTATAAATAACGGTAATCTCGACCAACTTTTGCAGGATTAATGCTGGGAAATTCACAACAATGCTCTAGAATAGATTCTCTTGTAACGGTATTTTCTGATAAATTTAGTGTAAATCGCCACAGATGTCCTGGAGCTAAACTATCAAAATCTACCGATTGAAAATTGCTATTTGCATCCAGTTGTGGTAAGGATTGATAACAGATAGAATCGATATAGATTTTCTCCCCTTGTTCAAAAGCATTGCTATGATGAAACACAAAACCCGATGGAGTTTCTAAAACTTTCACTTCTCCTTTGTTAGGATACCGGGGGATAATAATAATCTTAGTTAACTTGTCCGGTTGATTGATGACGCATTCTCCCGCACCTTTTAACCCAAAAAGAAAAGGAAAAGGATTATAACTAACCGAGTTTTGGAAAAAGATAGCGTAGTGGGGAGTAATAACAAAATCGTGGATAAAACAAAAGCCCGGTATGCTGTGGGTATGACGACGTAATAACTTACCCGTGGGACTAATTTCGTAGAGAGTAATAGCACTCGACAAACCCGTTTTGATGGCAAAATTTACCAGACAAGGTTGATGATTATCGAAGATACAAGCGGGATCGATGCGAGGATGAGCGGCAAAAGCATCGCCTTTTTCTAAGATACCGTCGAGATAGTCTAAACCAATAGTATCAAGAGTTTTAGCATCGAGGCGATGGGGTTCGGCCGCTTCCCAAAGTGCCAGTAATTTATTACCCCAGTAGATAACATTAGTATTAGCAATATTTTTCAGACGCAAATCAAAAGCATTGCCGAAAATTCCCCCCGGTTTTTTCGTGCCGAAAACACCGCGATAAAGGGGTTTTCCCGCTTTCTGTTCCTGGAGATAACCCTGGGTTTTAACAAAACGATTACGATAATGTACGCGCCCATGATTGAAGCTAATCGCGCTGATCATACCATCCCCATCGAAGGGATGAGCGATCGCAGTGCCAGCGATATCGAGTAAACCGGGGCCGTTTTTAAAGATTGTACCCTGTAAATCGGCGGGAATTTGACCCTCGATGTCTTCCACCTCGTAATCGTACTCGTTAGGTTGGGATTGATAGCCTTTTTGCCAATCCTGACGGTTATAGGATTTTTCGCCAATTGTCGGAGTTAATACCATGGTAGTTTTAAGTTTATATTTACTTTTCTTAACATAACTTAAAACTACCAGAGATAAAAAGAAGGGGGTGCCGAATCATTTATTTACCCCCTCCCTGTGGTCATGTTATTTAACAAACAACATTTCTTGATAGGTAGGTAGAGGCCAGAAATTGTCGGCCACTTCCCCTTCCAGTGTGTCAGCATATTCGCGCACCTTATCCATCAAGGGACGGAGCGTTTGAGCGGAATACTGCATATGTTCCTCGATCGAGTCAAAATCCTGTTTAGCCATGGCCGCACTCAGTTTGCTAACGCCATCCATCAGTAATTTAATTAGATTCGAGACGGTTTGGGCGCTTTCCTTATCCACCTCGATGCCGATCGCCGCCGCATTAGCGATCGCTGAGGACAATTCCGACAAGTAGCGAACAGCAGCGGGATAAATAATCGTTTTAGCCATACTTACCACCAGTTTCGCCTCCACCTCGATGGCCAGCAAATACTGTTCCGCATAGACATCAAAACGACTTTCCAGTTCAACGGGGGTAAGCACACCCATGCGGGTAAACAGTTCTTCGATATAATCGGCCCTCAGCACGGGTAAAGCATCGGCAGTGGTGCGGAGATTAGCTAAACCGCGCTCTTCTACCGCCATTTTGTGCCATTCTGGGGAATATCCGTTACCTCCGAAGATCACATTTCTGTGTTTGTCCATGATCTCCTTAAGAACACCCTGGGCGGCAGTATTGAGGTCTTCCCCAGCTTTCATCCGGCTTTCTAACTTATCCGCCACCCAAGTCAGGGAATCGGCTAGAATCGTATTCATCGCCACCAGCGGACCAGAAACTGACTGATTAGAACCCACGGCCCGGAATTCAAAGCGATTGCCCGTAAAAGCAAAAGGAGAGGTGCGATTGCGATCGCCAGGATCCTTGGGGAACACCGGCAGGGTATCGACACCCAGATCCATCAACCCCGGGGCATCAGAACCCTCAATTCGGCCTTGGCTAATTTGGTCGAATACCTTTTCTAACTGGCTGCCCAAATATACGGAAATAATGGCGGGAGGAGCTTCATTTGCTCCCAAACGGTGATCATTGCTGGCGGTAGCCACCACTGCGCGTAAAAGCCCCCCGTACTTGTGAACACCACGAATCACCGCCCCACAGAATAACAAAAACTGCATATTAGCGTGGGGAGTATCGCCCGGATCCAGCAGATTGCCCTGGGTAGCGTTGCCGACGGACCAGTTAACGTGTTTTCCCGAACCATTAATTCCCGCAAAGGGTTTTTCGTGGAGTAGGCAAACAAAACCGTGTTTTTTAGCCGTACTTTTCAGCAAAGTCATAATTAACTGCTGATGGTCACTGGCCACGTTAGCAGCCTCGAAAAAGGGGGCAATCTCGAACTGTCCAGGGGCGACTTCATTATGGCGGGTTTTGGCCGGAATGCCGAGGCGATACATTCTTTCCTCCACTTCCTGCATAAACACCTGAACCCGTTCGGGAATCGCGCCAAAATAATGATCGTCGAACTGTTGACCCTTAGCGGCGGGTTTACCAAATAGGGTGCGACCGGTGAGCAGTAAATCGGGGCGACTATGGGCAAAATGAGCATCTACGAGGAAATATTCCTGTTCAGCGCCGCAGCTGGAGTTAACGGGGGCGACATCTGTATGTCCTAAGAGCTTCAGCACCCTGGTGGCGGCTTTACTCATCGATGAAATCGAGCGTAAAAGCGGCGTTTTTTTGTCGAGGGCCTCTCCTGTCCAAGAGATGAACACCGTCGGGATACACAGGGTTACACCATTATCCGTCTCCATAACGTAGGCCGGACTGGTGACATCCCAAGCGGTGTAACCCCGCGCTTCAAAGGTGGAGCGAAGTCCGCCGTTAGGAAAGGATGACCCGTCCGGTTCCCCCTGTACTAAGACTTTGCCCGTAAATTCTGTGATCACTGAACCGTCGCTCTGCACGGAGATAAAACCATCATGTTTTTCGGCGGTGGCGTTGGTCATCGGATAGAAGACATGGGCATAGTACAGCGCCCCTTTGGACGTGGCCCAATCTTTCATCGCCGCCGCCACCGCACTGGCGATGGAAACGTCTAATTTTCCCCCGGTTAAAATCGTGTTTTTGACCGATTTGAATACGTCTTTGGGAAGACTGGCCTGCATTTTGCTCAGGGTAAAGACATCGGTTGCCCACAAGGCCTCTAAACGTTGCGGAATTTTGCTCGGTAGGGGTTTACGGTCTGTGACTTGAGAGATAGCTTGAACACGGGTTCCATAACTCATAAGTATTTTTCCTATTTTGCTGTGTCGTGGATAAAGGGTTACTTTACTTAGGCGATGACAAGTTTCCTACTAACTTTGATGTTGAAGTCCGGTCAGAGGCTATTCTCCGCTTAATAATTTCGATCCCACGGCACAAGCTTCTGTGCGGTTTTTATCTGCTTGCGCCGGCCTCTTTCCCGATCAATTAGCAACACCAGCCTTAATCCTAAGAACAGGTAATCGAGAGATTTGTATCAAATATTACAAATATCCCTATAAATGTTTCAGCCAGTGAACTTCTGTTTTGATCTAATGATTTTGAATAATGGGACTTAAATAAAACCTACTGTGAAGAAATTTTACAGAAATACTTGACAAAACCCGACAATTAGGGCTACAATGGCTAGGCATAATAAAACCCGCTCGAAGAAGCTGGAAAAAACCGTGATTATTGTTTTATCAGGAAAACAATTCAAGGCAGAGAGAAAGATTAGAGAAATGACTCAAGTTCAGTTTGCCAAGTTTTTATCGCAAGAAACTGGACAAAAAATAACCTCTTTGATGCTTTGCCGCATGGAGAACTATGGACAAAGAGATGCTTGTCATCCACAAGCCCCTTCTGCCGCTGTCATCGCTGTGCTTACAGAAAAAAAAACTGAAAATTCAGTAGTGCAAAACAAAAAGCATTATCCGAAAAGACCTTCAAAGGAACCTGTCCTATTCAATTTTGCCAAAGATAGGGATGAAAAACCAGCAACAACCATGTCACTTACACAAGATCAAAAAAAAGCTTTAACCACAGCACTTGAACAATATAGAGAGCTTGGTGTTTTAGATGCACTGGGTGATACTGCTGTTGAGATTATAGATAGCATAGGGGATGAACTTCGCATACTAGAGCAAGGTCTAGTCGGAGATAATAGCAGTGATCGTCGAGAACTTGAACTTCGACTGCAGGAACTTGAAATAGAGGAGCGAAAAGACCTGAAAGAGTTAGCGGAAATTGAAGCTGAACTGGTAAAATATGCGGGTTCAGGTGTTTAGGAGGAGCATCTGATTTATGCAAGCGAGTAATTATTATACTTGTCCCTAAAACTGGTTTCTAGCAAGGCTTTCAAAATAGCTTGACATAAAAACTGATTTAGGGGTTACAAAGGTGAGATACTCCCAGTTCAGGTAAGTGAACCTATGTAAAAATCAAAAATAAGAAAGAAAGGAAACAAGGATCGACAAAGGTAAATGATTGAATTTGAAAGTGAAAAGATTGAAATTCTAATCAACCGTAAGTACGAAATTCAAGATCGTCGAGTAATTCGGGAACTTGAGATAATACAGATCAAACGCAGCTTACAAGAGATTACCACCGCCGAAGCCGCTTTAAAAGAAGAAAAAATCAAGGCAAAAACAGCCGATAGTTTAATAGAACGGAGGCAATTCAAAACCAGCTTTTGTCAATTATATCAAGAAAACAAGTCAATGGCTGAAGCGATCGAAGGAGTAGCCGAAGCAGTTATGATTGTAATCACTCAATTTTATCCAGCTTGGATGACAAACCTGACAACTGCCAGTGGTGTTGCTGTTCTGGCAGCGGTCATACTAATTAGAAGGGTCATCGATTTGTATTGTACCCCTTACTTAACTGAGTAACTGAATTTATTTAATATACCACCATCTTAAATCTTCCCGAAATTGGTGATCAAAGACAATTGCCCTACTCTTGGCGTTCAATTCCTAACTCCTGACAAAGTTCTGTAACTGTCTGTCCCGGTATTGTTTGAACGTCCCTCTCCATTGAACGTTCCAGTGCTGCCAATAACTTTCTAGCATTGGCAGGCGATCGCAAAAGATAAACGGTTTCTAATAAGCCAGTTAATTCCTCTGGGCTTAATAGTGCCATATCTTTTTGACCAGGGCGCGTAATAATCGCCATACTATTCTCGCTTTCCAGTCGATCCAGAAGGCTCGCTAAATTTTCTTGAGCTTGAGTGTAGGTAGTTTGGATAGAAAACATAAGGCGAGGGCAACGAGTTGATTCGATTTTAGCTTATTCCATCAACTTAGAAAACGGGTTTCTGGAAGAAACCCGTTTTCTGGACTTACATAGATAAAACTTATAAAACTTATAAAATCGATAAAAAAGCGATATTTGACAAAATAGGGGGGAGTGATAGGCTTTCTGGGGAAATTTACTCAAAATTGCCCGTGAATACTACAACTACCTTCAAATCTCTCTCTCTGGCTGGTGTTGTCTTAGCTGGCACAGTTAGCGCGATCGCTAGTTTGACCGTCCTCCCCGCCAGTGCCGTCAGCTTTACCGGAACTGGTGCTGGTTTCAGCATCCCCGATGACAACGCCACAGGTGCTTCCAGCACTATTACCGTTCCCACCAGTTCCAACTTGCTGATTACCGACATCACCGTCACCCTCAATAACCTAACCCACACCTTCATTGGTGACTTGATCGCCACCCTCACCTACGTCCCAACCAACACGACAGTATCTCTGTTCAACCGCATCGGGCAGATTACTTCTGGGTTCGGCGACGACCGCGACTTCGGCGGCGACTACAGCTTTAACGATGCCTTTACCGGCAACATCTGGACGGTAGCGGCTTCGGGAAATGCTTCTTTTGTCATCCCCTCCGGTAACTACTTCCCCACCGGTGCCGGTAGCAGCACCCTCGTTCCCATACTCACTTCCTTGAGTGGATCCCAGACCGCTGGCGACTGGCGGCTGACCATTTCGGATAATGTGTCAGGTGATACTGGCGCTCTCGGCAGTTGGACGCTGAACTTGCAGGAGACTCCTCTTGCTCCCGTGTCTGTTCCTGAATCAAGTTCTGGCCTGGGTTTGCTGGCCTTAGGCTTGCTGGGGGCGGGAGCAGCACTTAAGCGCCATTGGAACTGAGAAAACGGGTTTCTTTGAGAAACTTCTTTGAGAAACCCGTTTTCTGGAATAAGAAGCGATCCCCAGAGATTGCTAACTCGCGCTAGACTGGAATCAGTAGATTGGCCAGTATGGTAAGCTGAGAAAAATGGCAAAATTATCGCCAGAGTCAAAACAACTGATCATCAATCTGAAAAATGGGCTATTAGACATTGTTGACGAATCTAAATCTGTAGAATTTGCCATCTTAAACCGTTTTGGTGAAACAGCAGAAACCCTAGACAGTTTAGAGCAACTCACAGAAATTGCCCTCCAAGCGGAATCTCGGTTTTCTCAGCTATCAAACTTAGAAATTCGTGCCGCTCAATCTCAACCGATTATTTCTCCTGATTTGCTAAGATTTATAGAAGAAGTCATTAAGACAACCCAAGTACGGATTCCTGCCTTGATGCGTAGTGTCGAAGAAATTAAACTTGAATGGAGTTAAATATGGATTTTGTTCCTCAGCTTCCCCGGGATTCTGATCAACTTAAGCAAACTTTGGCAAAAGCACACCGCAATTGTCAAGAGATGGAATTAGTTGGATTACAATTAGAAGAAGCGATTAGTCGCTTAGAAGCGGAAAATCATCAAAGACGAAGACAGCAGCTAGAAAACCTAGAAAACGGGTTTCTTTGAGAAACCCGTTTTCTGGAGAAACAGGGCAAAATTATCGCCAGAGTCAAAACAACTGAACATCAAATCAACAATCTTCGACACAATAACTGAGCTTTATTCCTGTTAATGATGCTAACAAAATATCTAAAACAAGCAATGGAACTGGCAACTTATGAAGTTCTAGAAGACGGTACTTTTTATGGAGAAATTCCGGGATTTGAGGGAGTATATGCTAATGAAACAACTCTCGAAGCTACTAAGGAACAGTTACAGGAAGTTTTGGAAGGCTGGCTTATTTTAGGACTACGCTTACAGCATCAGTTACCGATTGTTGACGGTATCAATCTAACCCCTCAACAAAAAATCGCCCGTCAAATTAAACAAACTCTGGCAAAAGCACACCACAATTGTCAAGAGATGGAATTAGTTGGATTACATTGAAGAAAACGGGTTTCTTTAAAAAACCCGTTTTCTGGACTTAGGGCGATCGCTAGGGGTTGCTAACTCGCGCTAGACTAGATTAAAATAATTAATTAACTCCCAATCATTTGTTTAACCATGAGTCAAGCTGCTGCAATCAATACTAAACTAATTGATTCCCTTACTCAAATTATCCTTTCCTTAACTGACGAAGAACAACAGCTTCTGCTACAAAAAATCCAGCATCCAGCCTTATCTGATGTCGATTTTCATTAGGGTTTTCCCTTTGATGTTCAAATTCCTAATACAGAAACGCTCGCCGCCATTGAAGAAGTAGAAAAACATCCTGAGCGTCTTAAGCGTTATAGTAGCGTCGGGCAGATGTTCGAGGATTGGAACAAGGATACAGGGGAATGTTAACGCCACAGGAAATAACCCGCTTTCAACGCGATTTGAGGCAGACGAAAAAACGGGGTAAAGACTTTTAGAAAAAGGGTTTCTCAAAGAAACCCTTTTTCTGGACTGTCAATCTCTTGTCTCGATTAATTCGGGGACAAGTTCAGGAATAAAACCGGGTTCAGCTAAAGAACCGGTAACATGATGTTCAAAGACTTCTGCGGGGGGAAAAGTTTTCTTAACTTCCTGAGATTGCGGATCTGTAGAAGGTAGCCATTTAATTAGGGGTAAAGGTAGGAGAGTGGAGAGATTAGTAATCACTACCAATAACCAAAGGTTATCAAAATTAGTTTCGGTGACTCCCAACCAATGGGTTAATAAAGCTCCGATTTCTTGGGAAACTAATCCTGACATATTCCAGACGGACATTAATAAAGCGAATAGAGATGCTTCAATACCCACTGGACAAAGACGAGCCGATAAAATTAAGACGGGTAAAAAGGCAATTTGTCCCATGACGGTGAGGATGAGACTATCTCCCAAACTAAACCAATGATCGTCAATACCGAGCGCTCGATTAGTATGGGTAACTAAGAGTAGGGTAGTCATCCCTAAAAGCGCAGACATCACCGTACTCCAACCCAAAATTAGACGAAAGGAAATCGCTTTTAAAAACCGTTGATATACCCAGATACCCAGGATCGAGGCTAAACTGGTGACTAAGCGCACTCGTCCTAAAAATTCCGGTTCAAATCCTAACTCGTTGGTGGTGAAGTAGAAAAAGGCAGAATCGGCGCTAGGAGTAGCCTGCCAGAGAAAAATAAAGGCAGTGGGTAATAAAATTGATTTTTGTCTGATTGCTGACCATAATTGCCCGATTTGCTCCTTGACTTTGGGCGTTAATTGTGTATCATCATTATTCTTGACTTTTTCCTCTGTAATTAAAAACGCCATGGCTGAGGCAATCAGGGGAAAAATAGCCGTGAGAGCGAAGACAGGACGAGTACCGAGGTGTGCCAGTAACCAACCCCCCAGATAAGCCGTAATTAAGCCGCCTAGGGCCGATATTCCCCAAGTTAAGGACTGTAGAGAACCGGATTGAGTTAAGGACTCTTTGCGAGCTCTTTCTACTACCAAAGAATCGACGATGACATCACTAATGGTGACAGAAAGGGAACCAAGCAGGATCGCCGCCGTCGCTTGCCAAGCATTCTCCACCACAGTGGCCAGGGCCAACCAAGCTAAAACCCCGAGAATTCCCGATAAAATTAGGTAGGGGCGACGACGATAGCCAAAAATAGGCAAACCATCCGAAAGAAAGCCAAAAGCTGGTTTAATCACCCAAGGAATCGCCGCCACTCCGATTAATGCCCCCATCTGGGAGGGACTCAAGGCCAAATCGTCTTTTAAAAAAAAGCTAACCGCTAATCGGGAGAGTCCGAGAATGCCCTGGACGAAATAAACCCCTAAAATGCCAATTAATTCAGGATTAGGGTCATTTCCGAACAAGATACTCTCTTTAAGGAATTTTTTCCCGCGATCGATGCCAAGGCGATTAATAAGCATGAAGTTTCATAAATATTTGTTACTGTCTCTATGATAATTGATCGCTCGATCGGTGCGTTAGCTGTTAGGGTTTAACTGTTGAGATTTAGGTTTTGGTGTTTGGGTATTGGGTTTTAGGGTTTTAGTTGAATTTCCCCATAACAGACTTATTGTCGTGTTATGGGGAAAGTTTTTTGCGATCGCTCTATTAATATACAGAAAGATTCTTTAAAAAGTGTGTATTTGATGTGATATGGGGAAAGTTTCCCTATAATCCATAGTTAGACCATCTAGATCAAATTGTGATTTAAGGTGTCCAAAATGACAAAACCGAGAATTCTCACTTTAATACTCAGTATCTTCTCAGTCATTCAGATATTAGATATCCCAAACTATCAGCAAGTACAAGCACAGTTGATTTCTCAGAGAGGCGTTACAACTTTCTCCTCAGAACGTAGTGATTCGGGAACGGGCATTAATCAAAGGTGTAGATATTTTTTCTATGATGGGGGCGATTTTAAACAGACCTGTTCTTCATTTATAAACAGTGGATACACGACACCTAGAACGAGAACATCGAGTGCTTCTGGTTACTGGGAAAGCGATGGCTCAAGAGTTCGTGTGATTATAGTTAGTCCTGAGAATTTATCAGGCCAGATTATCTATCAAGAAGGTCGAGGTGGAGAGTTGATCAGTCCTAGCGGGATTCGACTTCGCCCTGACTAACTATTGTTAGACAGATCTTGTAGCAGTGCGATCGCATCCCCTCGTAGGTTGGGTTGAGCGCAACAATACTGGGTCGAAAATGGCTCAATTTGCTTGAAAAAGCGAAACCCAACAACCCCAAAGGTTACTCTTTGTTGGGTTTCCTTGGGTCAACCCAACCTATAATAATTGCTATTCCCCTATTTCCTATTTAACAAAGTACAGAGAAATATTATGGGGCTGTCATTCCCATTTCGATCCATAGTTCTATCAAATCTCATATAACTCCTGTAACCATCTCAAAAAAATTGCCGATTGGGGATGGGAGCGATTAAGTATTCTTTGTTTTACTGCATCGTGAAGTTGTTTCCCCGGCGGATCTTGCCAAGCTAAATATGTATGAATATTAGCCTTATCTAGATGATAATCCCTATAGGTTGCCCCTTGTTGTTTTGCCTCTATCACCTTGTTTTGTGTATATTGCCAAAGATTATTATCGGGAACTAAATAGGCTAAAAAAGTCTCTAACATCCCTCTAGATTGATTATCAGGCATCATCCACACACCGAATTTTATCCCCGATTCTAGAGTTATAATTAATCCCGCTGCTGGTAAATTTTGAGGGAAGTTAGGTATATTTGGTAAACAGGCATTATATAAACTTTTCCAACGATTATCAGGTTCTTCGTCTGCATCTATGATAATTCCTAAATGAGTTAGTCCACTATCATTGATTTCGTTGTAAATATTATCCCTATCGAGTAAATTCTCAATACCATCAGCTGGTTTAATATAGATAATAGCTGTGTCTTTTTTCTCTCCCCAAGAGATGCCATGAGCTTCTGCTAATTCGGGAATAACTCTCATTTCTTCTCTTCCCTCTACCAAGAGTTTTTTAGGATGTATTTTGGTCATTTTTAGCGAACCTCAATATCTCTTTCAGAAGCGAGGTAAATTTGTCTAGTATTGAAGGAAACTGCTTTTTCCTTGTCCTTATCTATCCTTTGAATAGTAATCTCGTTATCGGTAATTTTTTCTTCGGTAATTAATTCGGCTAAACTTTGCCAACAATCGCGGTTGTGAGTGGTAGCAAATACCTGAATATTGAGTTTTTTGGCGGTTTCCCAGACGAATTTCCACATATCAGTCATGACAGTAAAATGCAATCCGCTATCAATTTCATCAATTAATAAAATTCCATTTTCAAGATTAACCATTGCTAAAACTAATCCTAACATTCGCCAAAATCCATCGCCTAAACTGCCAATAGGTATAGGTTGATCATGATTTTTAATTTTGATTAAAAACCCACCTCTAACACCCAGGTTATTTGAAGTTAAATACTTGCCAAAACCAACACTAGCTATCCTTTCAATTTTTGGCTCAATAATTTTCAAAGATTCAATAATTAAATCTTCTAAAGGAGAGAGAACAATGTTATCAAAAAGTGCTGCCATATCAGAACTTGTTAGAGAAAATGGTGTTAAGAACTTCAATTCAATTTTATTATCAATACCTATTTTATGGGAAATTCTGCTTAAACTAGCCATTCTTCTTGTGGAATCTCTGGCAAGAGTACCGTTGGCAAGAAGTTCCAGTTCAATAGGTTTTTGTGATTGACTCCATCTAATACTTAAAAGAAGTTTATTCCATTCCTCATTGTCGAAAATATTATCATTGTTTAAATCATCGTTTTTGTCTGAAAATGGAGATAGTTGTATAGGAATACTTTTAACAGAAATAGTAACACTTTCCTGATGTGATTCCCTAGATCCAATGATAATAATTTCTTTACTTGGGACGATTTCATGCCCAGAAAATAAATGACAAATTTCAAAAACTTTAGTGCGACTAAGTAGATTACTTTCTGACCAACCAAACTCACCTCTATAGCTAATAGTTTCAAGAAATATATCTATATTATTCTGAGCATACAAAAACTGAATCGCTTCTAAAATAGAAGTTTTACCGCTATTATTTTTACCCACTAAGAGATTAATTCGGCCAAGATTGGCCATCTCAAAACTCTGAAAACCGCGAAAGCCTTCAATTTTTAGGGATTGTAACATAAGTGATTACCCCGGATTTGAGTTATTAAATCTAGTTTATCTCAACCTCAGAAAACACCTCAATTAACGACAGAGCATCACCAGGGCGATACCGATACCTAAACTTAAACCGACCAGCACTTGAAAAGGAGTATGACCAATTAATTCCTTTAAACGTTCCTCGTTAAATTCCTTGCCCCCTTGGAACATTTCATCAATAATTTGATTGAGAATCCGGGCCTGTTTTCCCGCTGCCTGACGCACTCCAGCCGCATCATACATAACAATAACCGCAAAAAGCGCAGCGATGGCAAATTCGGCACTAGACCAACCCATCTGTAATCCTACCCCAGTAGCCAAGGCCCCCACCAGTGCCGAGTGAGCGCTAGGCATTCCTCCCGACGAGACTAGATAGCGCAGACTCACCTTACCATCGCGGATTAATTCAATCAGCGCTTTTAGTCCCTGGGCAGTGAAACAAGCTAAAAGAGAGATTAGCAGTATTTGATTGTGTAACACCTGCTGGAAGTCCTGCATAATCTCATTCGTTTAATTTAATTTTTACGATTAACAATATACTCGGCGATGGCCCGTAAAGGTTCAGCGGCCTCATCGTAGCCACTCAATTCATTGATGGCACTATCTATTAACTGTTGAGCTTGCTGGCGAGACCCTTCTATACCCCAGAGACTGGGATAGGTGGCTTTTTGTGCCTGTAAATCCTTGCCAGCGGTTTTGCCTAATTCCTCCTTTGTCGCCGTGATATCGAGAACATCATCGATAATTTGGAAAGCCAAGCCAATATTTTGGGCATAACGGGCTAATTTAGCTATATCTTCCCCTTTTGCCCCCGCTAAAACTGCCCCCGACACCACAGAAGTCTCCAACAGGGCCCCCGTTTTCTGAGTATGAATAAAACCGAGGGTTTCTGCCGAAATATCAGGGTTTCCTTCGGATTCCAAGTCTAAAACCTGACCTCCCACCAAACCCGCTGCCCCGACGGTGCGACCTAAACGGGTAATTACCTCTAAAATCTGTAGGGGAGGTACATTAAGAGTCTGGGTAGCCACATACTCGAAAGCGTAGGCTAGGAGACCATCCCCGGCTAAAATAGCAATATCTTCGCCAAAAACCTTATGATTGGTTAATTTCCCGCGTCGGTAATCATCGTTATCCATGGCGGGTAAATCGTCATGAATTAATGACATAGTGTGAATCATTTCTAGGGCGCAAGCGGTGGGTAAAGCCATCTCTAGGGAACCCCCCATCAATTCACAGGTAGCCAGACATAAAATCGGCCGCAGACGTTTGCCGCCGGCGAGGAGAGAATAGCGCATCGCCTCGTAGATTTTGGCAGGATTGCCGATAACTAAAGAGCTATCCAAAGCTGACTCGACAATCAACCGCTTTTTCTCCAGATAGGAAGCCAGAGAAAAGTTCTCGTTTTTCCTCACTCCTACTCCTCGTTCGCCCCTAGTAACCATGTCTTTTTGTCTTGAACCGACTGCTTCTAAAACTATATCAGGAAACTCCACCTCGAAGGGAATTAAACTGATTGCTCCCTTGCCCCCTAAGCTGTTGACTGTCTAAATTACGTCTTCAGACTACATGGCAGTGCCAGAGTTGTTTCTCTGAGCATTTGTACTAAAATTCCCCAGACGGAGAGGGGCTAATTGGCTCTCTTAATTCTTACTGTGATCAGTTTAACTTATATAGGAGCGATCAATCTTTGTGTCCTTTGTGTCTTTGTGGTTTACCCAGCAAACCCAAGAGAGCCCTCAATTTTCTTTGTTTTGATGATTCGGTCAAACTTCCGTTTTCTTAGCTTGCAGTTTAGAAATTTCTCGATTAGCCTAGAATTAAGATTATCCTAGGAATATATTGTATGGTGCCAGGGCAAATTTTAGGCGATCGATACCAAATTCAAAGTCAGTTAGGTAAACAAACCGGAAGACGCACTTTTCTCGCCCAAGATCTGAAAACGGGCGCTACTGTTGTCGTCAAATTATTAATCTTCAGTCCCGATTTTGAATGGACAGATTTAAAACTTTTTGAACGGGAGTCCGAAACTCTTAAACATCTAGATTGTCGCTCGATTCCTGAATATATCGACTATTTTGAAGTTCGCACCGATACCTATCAAGGTTTTGCCCTTGTTCAGAGTTATATCGAGGCGAAATCTCTCAAGGAACAGATAGAAAATGGCCGCAAATTTAGTGAATCAGAGCTGCAAGAATTAGCTAAATCTATCTTCGGTATTTTAATTTATCTCCATGGACTTAACCCGCCAATTATCCACCGAGATTTGAAACCTAGTAATATCTTATTAAAAGATCGAACTGGTCATAGTATCGGCAATGTTTATTTAATTGATTTTGGTTCTGTCCAGACTGTTGCCCAACAGGGACAGTCCACTTTAACTATCGTCGGAACCTACGGTTATATGCCTCCAGAACAATTCGGTGGTCGCACCGTTGCCGCTTCTGATTTATACAGTTTAGGAGCCACTCTAATCTATCTAGCTACAGGCATTCATCCCGCCGATTTACCCCAAAAAGATGGCAAAATTCAATTAAATAATTTAGTCAATTTAAGTCCTGCTTTTGTTCATTGGTTAGGGCAGTTAATTGAACCTAGTCTCGAGAAAAGGTTTGTGTCAGCACAGGCAGCCAATCAAGCTTTAAATACTCTCCACGAAATGCAATTAACTTCCTTAAACCTTGAAAAACCCGCTGGGAGTTGGGTACGGTTGCAAAAAAGTGAGGAGAAAATTAAAATATCTTTACCTCCCGAAGGTTTTACCCCTAAATTAATTTATCTTGGAACCTTTGCCATCGCTTGGAATGCTTTTTTATTAGTATGGACAGGAGGAGCTGTTTCTATTCCTCTGTGGATGAGTTGGTTTTTTCTGCTCTTTTCCTTGCCTTTTTGGTTTGTGGGTTTAGGAATGCTTTACCAGATTATTTATTGTCTCAAAGGAGAGGAAATTATAACTATTGATAGTCAAGAAATTCTTGCCATTCAGCGAATTTGGGGTTTGATACTTCCGGGCAAAAAGAAAATGGCACGGGAACATATTAATAAACTTGTGAAAGCTGATAGTTATCATACCAAAGATGGCGATGGTGATCGAGTTTATGTACCGATGGCTTTAACTATTTGGGCGGGGACTAAAGAATATACTATTAGCAGTAAGACAAAAGAATATCTGAGTAAACCCGAAATTGAATGGTTAGCAGCGGAATTAAGTCAATGGTTAGGAATACCAATTACTGATAAGTAGCCGTGCAAAATTAATTTCCTGGTTAGGAAAGGCAAGAGGTAGTTAGATATGTGTAATTAATTTTGCTTAGGTACTTAATAAGTAATCCTACAGCCATCAGCCTTAAATCAGTTATCAGTTGTCAGTCACCAGTGATCAGATTTGAGTTTTTAGTTCATTGATTACTGATTACTGATTACTGATAACTGAAAAATCTCCCTTCTCCCTTTTCCCCTCCCCATCTCCCTGATATAGACGAACTGTCTGTGATCAGTGTAAAATTTTATAAAGAGTCTGGGCTTTTTCCTCCCTTTTCCTGAGAAATGCCCCAGAGCCAGTGACTAAGGGACTTGCGCTTTGATAATGTACCATTTATGGCTTGTCTGATTCTTCTACAGAGCGACTGTCTGGCTGGGATATTATTCCTACGCAGGTCCCTAAAATCAAAATTGTGCATCCCATCGATAATTAAGTTTATGAGCGCCACTGTTACCGTAGAAAAACGCAAATTAGAAAAACCCCCTTTAGAACTGCATTATCTCGGCGATCGAGTCCTGCGTCAACCGGCCAAGCGGATTGCTAAAGTCGATGACAGCATTCGTCAATTAGCCAGAGAAATGCTGCAAACTATGTATAGTGCCAATGGTATCGGGTTAGCAGCCCCGCAAGTGGCAGTCAATAAACAATTGATTGTCATCGATTGTGAACCCGATAAACCTGAAAATACGCCCTTAATTCTGATTAATCCCCAAATTATTGGTTATAGTCGGGAATTGTGCAAAGCGGAAGAAGGTTGTTTGAGTATTCCCGATGTGTTTTTAGATGTCGTCCGTCCCCAAGCGATCGAAGTGAGTTATAAAGATGAACAGGGGAAACCGCGAAAACTGCAAGCTAACGGTTTACTAGCGCGGGTAATTCAACACGAAATGGATCATCTTAATGGTGTCATGTTCGTGGATAGAGTAGATAACGATTTGGCACTCAATGAAGAATTAAAAAAACACGGTTTTTCCGTGCAAGCGGTGAAACCCGTCGAGAAAGTGACAAAATAAAGGCATTAGTTAATTTAGGTGAGGAGTGAAGATGACCCCGAAAAGCGGCGTTTTATTGTTATTATCCTGTATTGCAGCGATCGCTAGTGTGGGTTGTGTCTTTGAAATTAGTTCAGGAGAACCGGATTTAGGCAATACCACCACTGGCTTAATTCTAGCGGCAAGCATACCATTAACAGCCCTACTTTTTTGGGCGGCAGTTAAAGACACGAGAGCCAATTACAAATAGAATAAATTCCCCTCGTTTATCTAAAAATTGGCATAATTTTCACGAGCAAAAGAGAGAATTTATTTCTCTCTTTTGTCTGTTTTAATTACAGAATAAATTGCCAGAAAAAGTTACTACTTTTGAGGACTTTATCATCTTTTATGACAATCAATTATATCCCGACCTCTGAAAATCTGATTAGGTAAAGATTTCCCCAGGCTGCATCTCACATTTGTAGAAATACGGACAATCAGCAATTATCAGTAACTCTTAGATTATTACATAACCTAAGTTGCCATCCATGGATTAACAATAAAAGCAAGAACAAAAAGCATTACTTTAAGCTCAAACCCTTTAGCAGTAATAGCATGAATAGCAAGCTACCACTCGTTTCAATTACCTTGCGTTTATAGTGAAACAAGAAATTGGATATAGCCAGCTACAGGTCTCTTAGAATTGTGCTTACCCATAGCCGAGAATTGGATATGTTCCGCTTCAAGCAACAAGTCTTCAGTTTCATAGTCGTTGTCAGCTTTATTGGCTCTTCGGTAATTGTTATGCAAATAATTAACTTAAAATAAAATTCGATGAGAGTGCCTACGCCTAAAAGTAGCTGAAATCTATACAGGGAGATACTTGCGGCACAAATAGGTTAATACCAAAAGATAGACAATTGAGTTCAGATTTGATATGATAGCCAAAAACCCGAGTATTTTACCTATGATGCTTGACAAATTTTTGAACCTAAAAGGAACCTCTATTCAAGGCTATCTACACCTAGAAAATATCGGTATAGTTTGACCAGTCGAATCAAAAAATCAAAAAGCAACCTGTCCTCATTGCGGCTTAGAGAGCGATAAACTACATCAAAATCATCGACATTTAGTCAAAGATTTACCAATCTCAGGACAACCAGTGTATCTACAAGTTAATCGTCGTCAATTTAAGTGCAATAATTGTCGAAAACCCTTTAGCGAAGAGTTAGATTTTGTCGCCAGTAAACGAACCTATACGAAAAGACTAGCCGAAAATATA
>JAADBR010000001.1 GCA_009995705.1 Microcystis aeruginosa W13-11 | reverse complement strand
TATTAATGACCCACATCATGACAGACATTAGGACGGCGGATAAATCCGCTCGCGTCGCTTTTCCGACCCGTGTTGAAACGACGGGGCTACCAAGCTCCCGTCTTTTTTCGTGTCGGGTGTGGGGTGTGGGAAGAATAAATAAAAATAATCTCCTGTCTCGGAGTCTCCTGACTTGAAAGAGGGTGTCGGGTGTGGGGTGTAGGGGGGTCACTGCGTGCGCATTGCGGGGGAAGGATAAATAAAAATAATCTCCTGAATACTGACTACTGAATACTCACTCCTAACTCAATGGTAGATGTGGGATTTTTGCAGGAGTTCTATTTTTCGACAAAGATAAGCAAAATTTATTTATTAACTCCAAACACTTGAGAATATTTAAATTAACATTTCGCAATATTTACAAATTCTTAACAATTAATTGAGAAATATTTTTATTTAACAACGATGTTGCAGTGGTAACAGCGATTTGATAGAATTTCATAGTCGGCTATTGTGTGCTTTTTTGGGCAGCAATGGTTGAAACCCTTGCCACACCTACAAGGTGATCCTAATTAAGACGGGTAAATGAGTCAATTTCACCCACAACGATGATCTTTTTTTTGTGTAGTTTTATTGCAAAAAAAAAGTTTTTTTGACAAAAAGCACAAAGTATGATAAGGACTAACGTATTTCTGGCTGCGAGTAGTTATTGCAGAGTGGGAGATAGGGATATGGAGATTAAGATAACTGCTATAAATAGACTTTGAATAACCAAAGAAAGAAAGGAATAGTCAGAAAACTAGCAAGGGTAGTGACCACAACTGTGCGGGCTATCAAAGTGGCCGAACCACCGAATTCTGTGACTAAAATGACGGTATTAACGGCAGTGGGCATGGCACTTTGTAGGATGAGAATTTTTAGATCCATACCGGTTAATCCTAAACTATTGCCGATCGCAAATGCCAAAAGAGGAGCGACTAAAAGACGCAAACCAGCCCCTAATAATTCTAATTTACCGATCGCTAATTTTTGCTGAGATAATTGGATACCTAGGATAATTAAAGCCAAAGGAATTGCCGCTTGTCCCAGATAACTAATACTTTTATCTAATTGTAGGGGAAGATGAAAAGAGAAAGTTTGAAAGCTAATGCCGATAAAAATTGACCAGATTAAGGGCAAGCGAAAAACTAGGCGAAATCCTGAAAGAAAGCTTTTTCCTCGCAAATAAGCGGGACTAATACCAAATAAAAGAATACTAGAGCCAATCATATAGATTATCGCTCTCTCCAGTCCAGCCGCACCCAGGGCAAAACTAGCCACAGGTAAACCCATATTACCGTTATTAGGCATCACAGCGGCAGCCATGAGGCTTTTGCGGGTATCAGCATCGAGACTAAGACAATAGGCGATAATTTCGACGACAATCGCCATTACCAGTGAGATAAGAGCAAAGCCTAGGAGAATTAAACCGATATTGCTGCCGGATAAAGTGGTGCGATAGAGTCCATCAATCACCAAAGCGGGGGCAAGAATATACACCGTGATTTGGGAAAGGGAATGCACTTCAACAGTGAGAATTTTTCCTGCTATCACACCGATGAGGATGATAAAACCCACTGGAACAATAGCGGAGAGGATGACAAGCATTAATCAAGTAAAAAGTAAATAGTACATAGAAAAAAACTGATCTGATTTTTTAACAAATTTCTGTTATATCTTCATATAAAGATTTGATCGCACAGTGAAAATCGATACTAGCTAGATAAATATCTGCTCCTTTGCTGTAGGGATAAAGAACCCAAAATCCTTCATCATTGCGGCGAAAACAATCTACACCGATGCGTTCTTGACTGATAAGAACGTATTCTTCTAAAGTTTCAAGGGAACGATAGTCGGCAAATTTATCGCCCCGGTCAAAGGCAGCAGTAGTGGGGGATAATACTTCTACAATCAAGCGCGGATAGCGGGTAAAATCTTCTGAGAAAGACTGATTATCTCGCGAGTCGCAAGTAACTACAAGATCGGGATAAAAATGACTATTAGCTATTTCTAGACGAACTTTCATAGCTGTGGCATAGACAAGACAACCACTACCCCGCAGCTGGTTTTTTAAAAGTGTGGCTAAGTTGATAATAATCATACCGTGGGCTTTACTTGCACCAGCCATGGCGTAGGTTTGACCGCGAATATATTCGTGTTTATCCTTGGCTATTCTCTCCGTTGCTAAATAATCTTCCGGGGAAAGATAGTTATGGTCAAACTTAGCAATCATTTGGTTAAATCACCTTTATTTTCTCTAAAATCAATTCTAACTCTCGATCGATGAGCGGTACATTTTCAAAAATTGTCTGACAAACACCTGCAAATTTTGCTGGCTGATTGGCAAATTGTTGAGCTAATTGACCGGCTCGGACAATATCTAGTAAAAAAGCCTTATCCCGCCACATAAATCACTTGCGCTGTCTCTAAAATCTCTCGTTGACGAATCCAATTATGACTCTGCTCGATCGATTTTTTCGTTAGCAAATCAACTTTCCGTCCCAATAAATTCTCTAATTCCCGTTTCATCCTCGAAAACTCCAGAAGTCCCCAAGAAACACTATCTTGGAAACTGACCAGTACATCAATATCGCTGTCTGGACGAAAATCTTCCCGCAAAACCGATCCAAATAAATACATTTCAGATATCTGCCATTTCTGACAAAATTCGCCGATTATTTGCTGGGGTAGTTCTATTTTCAATTTTTTCACCTCCCTGTCACCAGTAATCAGTGATCGGTTTTCAGATTTAAGGAGAATTATCGCTAACCACACGAAAACCAATATCATAGAGTCCAGCAGTAGCCATAAATTTGACTCGGTAGGCCGAGCGACATTTGTTAGGGCCGTCATTCCAGGAACCCCCGCGTAAAACTCGTCTGTCCCTATCTTCTATTGTGGTCGCTTCGTAGTTATCGCGCCAGTAATCTGCACACCATTCCCTGACATTTCCGTGCAAATCGTAGAGTCCGAAAGGGTTAGCGACGGCAAACATTCCCACTGGTGTGGTTTCCCTGCGATCGCAACCGAGGCGACCTTCCCCATAACGACCAGAACTGCACACTTTCCCGCCATAATCCCAGTCCACCCCGGAATAGTTGGCTAAATCCGTGGAAATTGTCGGGCCAAAGTGGAAGGGGGTTGATGTACCTCCCCGACAAGCGTATTCCCATTCTTTTTCTGCGGGTAAACGATAATTCAGTCCCGTGAGACGGGATAGGCGATCGCAAAATTCCACCGCTTCCCACCAGTTAATTTGTTCTACGGGGCGATCGTAACCTTCAAAATGGGCTGGATAGGGATTAAGTTCAATATTTACTGGTTCTAATTTTGCCACCTCGCGCCATTGTCGTTGGGTAATTGGGTAGCGACTCAAACAAAAAGCCTGAATATTAACCAGAGATTGGGTACTTTGACTCGATTTCCAGCCTAACTCGCTTTTAGGCGCACCGATGAGGTATTGACCGCTAGGGATAGAAATCATTTCTAAAAAGGTTTTTTTGCTTAAAAAATATTTATAACCTCGATTAGTGACTTTTTCCCGTTTAATTTCCTCACCTTTGCCATTAACAGTAACCACCTCATCGGTAAAATTTAACCATTCTTCCATTCTGCACCCCTCTATCGGTTATCGGTCGATCGGGTTAAGCTACGAGCCTAGAAAAATCTCGAAACCTACCAGTTATAAGAATAACAAGACTTCGATCGATTACCCGAATCAACTCTTGCTGTTTTTTTCCTTACTAGAAAATTAGAAAAATGGTATAACTAAACACGGAATTGCCCCAGGTTGCGTCTAATTCATCGATCACAAAAGATACGTCCAATAGATCATTGACAAAACTAAAGTTTTGTGTAGTTGATCTTGACAGTAGCCAACCATATAGCGGTATGCAGTCGGATGAGGTATACTGCAACAAGCTATAAGGCAGTCTAGGCAAGACTTTGTCTGTATCTCACTCAAGCGAATACCGCTATAGTAATCTACAATAATCAGGGTTGGATTCGTAACAATCTACACCAAAAAAACGAGGGCATTGGGACGACCAACCAAAGCCGCCTCATGACCTCAGAACCATTAATCCCTCTAAGGGAGGAAACAAACGATGAAAGCTTCTAACTACCAAGAAATCGCCAAAGCCGCTATTCTAGTCGGTGGTCTCGCCGCTGCTGGTGTATTGTCCGTTGGCGAAAGCGCCCAAGCCCAATTTATCGGTGCAGCATCCCAATCCCGAGTGTCCGCCGCCGTCACTAGCATTCTCACCGATGGCAACGCTGCTGCTACCAATAGCTTTGCCGTTGAGCAAGTATTGCCCCCCAGTGATTATGTTTTCAGTGGTGTTGTTGCAGTGCAAGTAAGTTACGCTACAACGATTTCTGTTGGGGTGGGGACAGCAGGCGCACTAACCCCTGTTATTACGGCCGCACAGTTGACCGCCCCCGTAGTGGTAAACGCAGGTACGCAACTAACGGTTGAGCGTGCCACTGCCGATGCTATCTCGAAGGCTGCTACTGGCAGTCGGTTTGGCGATGTGTCTGGTATCGTCCGGGCTTGGAGCGCTGGTACTTCCGTCTTAGATTAGGGACTTGCGCTTTGATAATGTACCTTTTGGGCGAACGCAGTTCGCCCCTACATTGTGGCTTCGAGAGCCCCGGCAGCTAAGGGACTTGCGCTTTGATAATGTGCCATCTAGCTGGTCTGATTCTTCTACAGAGCGATTTTTGGACTGGGATATTATTCCCACGCAAGTCCCTTAGTTCTCTGTCCCTGGCGGGGTGGGTGGCCGTCTGTTTTAGCCGAGCAGATCCGCCACCGCCGGGGTACTGATTCCGCTACTGCCCCTTAGGGGGGTGTCTGAAACGGATAATTGATCCCCCCTAGCCCCCCTTATAAAAGCTTGTAGCTTGTAGGTTGGGTTGAGCGATTTAATACTTGGGAGAAAGCCGTTCTATGTAATGGTTTGAGCGAACCCCAACATTCTTAAAGACATCGGTGCAGTTGGGTTTCGCTCAAGCGTCGATCATGTTTGACAGACAAGAGTTGTTATTGTTCAACCCAACCTACGGATCAAACGTCTTCTCAGTGGTTGCCAATAACCTGAATTTTTCTAGCTCTGCGGATGCAGTCGTTGTAATGATCATATTCTGTAATCGTCTTCCCTACTATCAAACCGCTTGGAGTTACCGAATATTAAGTGAACTGTACACTCAATCGGGGCTTGATTTTCAGGCGGGGGTATTCCTAGATGCGGGGTCCCTTGACCGTTATTTAAGGTTACGGCAGGGAGAAGCTATCCCCCTTTTATTGCAGTTTGAGGTGTTGGGGCAAGATGCCCTGCAGGGGATGCAACAGGAGGGGGCGTTAGTGGTCTATAGCCACGCAGATCCGCGTCAGGCTTTGGGCAACGCCATCACGGGTAGTCAAGACACCGTTACCCAAGCCGTGGCCAAACAGTTGCAATGTCAGCCTCATGTTTGGCTGCCCTTGGCCCATCGAGTTATTTGGCTAAAAGAAAAGAACATCAGGGAAACACCCCTAGGGCAGATAGAGACTCTAGCCCAGTCCGTTGGGTTAAGGTTTAATAGCCAAGATTATCCGGTCGAGAATTTATTAGATTTTCCAACCGAGTCGGCGCCTTGGCAGGAATGTTTTACCAAGGAAGAGCAGTTATTAATCCACTGTCTCTTTAAACCCTTGCTGCTATTCGGCGGAGATGAAACCGGCGAAACCTTCAGGGAAATATTTTTAAATTTGGTTAAAGAAATAAATTGGCCAACTTGGCTGGATTTATTAGCGACCTTACAACAAGACCTGTGGAAAATACTCCCCGACCAGCGGGAGCTAGTCTATCAAGAAATAAAAAATTCCTTGATCGATTCCTTTGCCGATTGCGGTTTAGGGAATCAAGGGGCAGAAATCGCCCATCATCTGGGCAATCAATTCACGCAACAAGGTCATTTTGCTTTGGCTGAGTCTTGGTATCTCAAGGCGATTGAACTAGATACTGAGCGTTCTCAATCTTATTACAATTTGGGAGTTGCCAATGAAAAACAACAACAATGGCAATCGGCGATCAACTATTATCGTCAAGCGATTGCTTTCAATTCTCAATACGCCAAAGCCTACTATCGTTTAGGCTTAAATCTCACACAGCAATTAATTAACCAGAGAGAAAACCTCGAAGACGAGAAAAAGCAAGCAATCACCCTGGAAATAGGCGAATGCTTGACTGAGGTTTTAAATCTTGACCCCAATCATCCTAGCATCAGGTTTCAACTGGCTAAGTTTTGGCAAGATCAAGGAGATTTAGCAAAAGCAAAAAGTCTTTTAACAGCGAAGGAATGGGACTTATTACCAGATTTTGTTGCCTATTTAATTAATACAGGGAATAAATGGGAGCGACGGGGAAAATTCCTTCAGGCGCAAAACTGTTATGAGATGGCTTTGGAGTTTGAACCTTCGGCCATTGAACCCTTATTTAATCTAGCCGTCATCTTTCAACAACAGGACAAACTACCAGAAGCGATCGCCTATTATCGCCAAGTCTTAACTCTTGATCCTAATCACATTCCCGCGCTACAAAATTGTGGCATGGTTTTAGACAAAATCGGTTATATTCATGAGGCGATCGGCTATTATCAAAAAATCTTAACCATAGACAATGACCATCTTGCAGCCCTGAAAAGTTTAGCATCCTGTGCTGAAAAACTCGGCAAAATAGCCAATGCGGTCGATTATTGTCATAAAATCATGCAATTAGAGCCGCATGATTGTGGTAATCACTCATTTTTGTTGTGGTGTTTTGGGGCATTGACCATTGTTTCTCCCCAGGAGATTCTCGATAGTTCCTATCTCTGGTATATCTACCACGTTGTTAAACAGAGTCTTCCTACCCTCAAACACCATCCGAGACAACCAGACCCCGATCGCCGATTGCGTATTGGCTATATTTCTCCTGATTTTCGTCGTCACTCCTGTAGTTTTTTTATTAAACCTTTACTAGAAAATCATCATCACGATCAGTTTGAAATATTTGCCTATGCCGAAGTGGAAAAAGGAGATCAGATTACCGAAAAAATCCAAGCGACCTGCGATCACTGGCGCTGTACTGTGGGTTTATCGGATTTAGAAGTAGCGGAGTTAATCCAAGCAGATCAGATCGATATTTTGGTGGATCTGGCGGGTCACACTGCGGGGAACCGCCTCAAGGTGTTGGGAATAAAACCCGCCCCCATTCAGGCGACCTATTTGGGTTATTTTGCCACCACGGGTTTACCCACCATTGATTATTGGATTACCGATGAGGACTTACATCGTTTAGATACTCCCGAATTAACCAGTGAGACAATTTGGCGTTTACCCCGTTGTTATCTAACCTATAACAACTATCTCGATACCCCAGAGGTTTCGCCCCTACCTTTTGAAAAAACGGGTTTAATTACCTTCGGTTCTTTGAACAACACCAGAAAATTAACCCCTGAAACCCTTGATGTTTGGTGCCAAATACTGAAAGCCGTTCCTAACTCGCGTCTTTTTCTGAAGGCAATTCATCAAGCCGGGGTCGATCCCAGGGTGCAAGAGAATATCATTAATGACTTTACCCAACGGGGAATCAGTGCCGATCGACTCTTCATTCAGGGCAAGTTCCTAGACGATCAAGCACATTTTTCCTCCTACAATAATGTGGACATTCATCTTGATCCCTTTCCCTATGGCGGGTGTACTACCACCTGCGAAGCATTATGGATGGGAGTTCCTACCCTGACGCTGGCCGGGGGACGTAATATGGAGCGTTTGAGTGTCACTGTCTTAAAAGCAGTGGGTTTAGACGAGTGGATTGCGGATACTCGCGAAGATTATGTGCAGAAGGCGGTGCAATTTGCTCAAGATACTGTCTATTTAGCCAATTTACGAGCCACGATGCGCGATCGCCTGACTCAATCGGAATTGTTAGATGCCAAAGGAATGGCAGCGGCGATGGAGGAGGCTTATCGACAAATGTGGCAAATTTATTTAGAGGAACAAAATAAGGTTAATTCTTCTCCCCTTCCCGGTGTCCCAGAGGAGAACAGTGCGGCATATTATCACCAACTTGGACGAGAAAAAACCCTTACGGGAGAATTAGAGTTAGCCAAAAACTTCTATCTGCAAGCGATAAAAGTAGATCCCACCTATGCCAAGTCCTATCATAATCTGGGCTTTTTAGCGGCACAACAAGGACAATTAGAGGAGGCGATTAGTTATTATCAACAAGCGATTCAATCTCAACCTGATTATCCCAGTGCTTTTTATAATCTCGGCTTGGTCTATGAACAATTACAAGAGACAGAAAAGGCGATCGCTTGTTATTCTCATAGTGTGCAGTTAGATTCCACTAATATGGAAGTTTATAAATCCCTGGCGCAACTGTATGATCGCCAAGAAAACTATGCCAAAGCAGAAAAATACTACCGTTGTGCCTTACTGCTACAACCCGATAACTTAGAATTGCGCTATAACTTGGGAGTCGTTCTCTACGAGCAGGAAAAGTTTGATCAAGCAGTCAGTTGCTTCCAAAAAATTATTCAAGCCAAACCCCAAGATGCGATCGCCTATTTGCACTTGGGAATAAGTTATAAGCAGCAAAAATTGTTAACCAAGGCCAAAAGTTGTTTTGAAAAAGCGATCGAGTTAGATTCCGACTATGCTATGGCTTATTACAATTTGGGAGTGGTTTATAGCTGTCAACCTGATGAAAGAAAAGCGATTGATTGTTTTCGTCAGTCCCTCCGCTGTGATCCCGCAAATAAATTGGCCCATACAGCACTTCTTTTTGCGCTGAGTGGTATTAAAGAAGTTAGTTCAGAGGAAATTTACGATGCTTCCTCTCGTTGGTATCGCAACAAAATCCAAACTTAAATATTGTCAATAGTTACAGTTGTTTCTATAATCATTAAATTTACTACCATGACTATCTTCTTACAAACGCTAAAAGCTCAACATTTTTTAGATAACATTCATATTACCATCGCCCAGATTGGTTCTCGAAAAAGTTCTGGTGCTGATGATTATAGTAGTCAATCCTGGGGGATTTTTGCCCCCAATTTAACTATCTACGGGTTTGAGGCCGATGCTGATGAATGTAAGCGCATGAATCAGAATTTAAAGGAAAGAAATATCAGCCATCGAGAAAAACATATTCCCATCGCCCTCAGTAACACTCAAGGCAAATCCCAACTATATGTTACTAAAGAGAAAATGTGTAGTTCTCTTTATGAACCAAATCACAGCTATGTATCTCGTTTTCGCAATTTTCTACCAGAATTTCTTACCCTAGACTATGTATCAGAAATAGAAACAACCACCCTGGATAGTTTTTGTGCCAGTGAATTAATTGATGCCATTGATTTTTTGCAAGTAGATGTACAAGGGGCGGAATTAAATATTTTTCAAGGGGCGCAACAGATCATCAAAAACAGCACCTTGGCTATTCAAACCGAAGTTGAATTTGCCCCTATCTATAAGAATCAACCGCTTTTTGCTGATGTAGATAATCATTTACGTCAGCAAGGGTTTTTTCTTCAAGAGTTGAAAGAGTTAGTTTGGATGTCAAAAAAATCTTTTCCTGGTCTTGGCTATAACAAAAGCTCTCTTCCTCCAGAACTTAAAGCCGGTGTTCCCCAGCATTTTTCGGGACAACTATTGTGGGGTGATGCCTTTTATTTTCAGGATTTACTTAGTCAATCTAGTCCGGTATCCCCAGAAAAACTATTAAAACAGGCTTGTATCGCGGACATATTGTACTTTCCTGATTATGCTTTAGAATTACTGGAATATCTCACCCTCAATTATGGTTCTAATCCTCAATATAATTTCACAGAAGTAATTAATATTGGCCTATCGATCCTCAGGGGAAATACAAGTAATAATATTGCAGAATTGACTATCCCCCAATCAAATATCCCTAACCAAGGGTCTGCTGCCCAACACAAACTCAAAATTGGTTATGTGTCCCCTGACTTTAAACGTCATCCTGTTGGCAAGTTTATTGCCCCAATTATTAAACATCACGATCATCAAAAACTTGAGATTTATTGTTATGGAGAAATCCGCAAGGTTGATGAAATAACCGAAGAAATTCAGTCTTCTTGCGATTACTGGCGATCAACTCTAGGACTTACAGATGAGCAAGTAATCGAGCAAATTAAACAGGATCAGATTGACATCCTAATTGATTTAGCGGGTCATACGGAAGATAATCGTCTGCCGATCTTTTTTAGCAAAGCCGCCCCTATTCAAGCTTCCTACTTGGGCTATTTTGCCACGACAGGTATCCCCACTATCGATTATTGGATCACCGATCATCATTTACACCCCGCAGATACGGGAGAAAAAACCAGCGAGACGATTTGGCGACTCCCCAGATGCTATGTGGCCTATCAACCTTCTTCGGAAGCCCTAGAAGTCAATCCCCTGCCCGCTTTAAGTTCAGAACATATTACCTTTGGTTGCTTGAACAATTTTTCTAAACTGAATCCTTTCCTTTTATCCCTGTGGGCAAAAATCCTTCAGGCATTACCTCAGTCCCGTCTCATCCTCAAAAGCCACTATCATAATTTAGACGATCCCGAAGAAAAACAAAGTGTTGAATTATTCCTGCAAGAACAGGGCTTTAATCTCGAACAAGTTGAATTAATTGACTCACCGACATTGGCTGAGGATTATTTCGCCTTGTATCATCGTATCGATATTCACCTTGATACTTTTCCTTACAATGGCTGTACTACCACTTGCGATGCTTTGTGGATGGGGGTTCCGGTTTTAACCCTTGCTGGCGATCGTAAAATTCAACGGATGGGAAATAGTCTCCTACAGGCGATCGGCTTAGGGGATTGGATCGCTCATACTCCTGAAGAATACGTTAACAAAGCCATTACTTTTGCTCGGGATCTAGATGCGATCGCTCAATTACGAACTAGCTTAAGAGAGCGTTTTCAAAAATCTCAACTAGGAGATATACAAGGTTTAACTCTAGCCTTAGAAAATGCTTATCAACAGATGTGGAAAAAACTAGAACAGGAAAAAATACAACCATTAGAGTCCGGTGAGCAACAAATAAATCCGATGCGCTCTCAGGTAGAAACGCAAAGTCCCCTCAATTATTACAGTCAATACGTGCAGAAAAATTGCCCTCAAATGACCTCAGAAGCGTGTGACCAACTTTTAGCTTTTGCTGATAATACTAACTGGAATCAACCCACTACGCTCAGAGAATGGAACAATGTAGCAGTTATTATGCTTATTGAGGCAGAAGAGACACAAGATATTGCCTTTCGAAAACAACTATTAAACAATGCGATAGTGGTTTTGGAGCAGGGAAAAGCCCATCCCTTAGCCGCCGTCCATTTAGCGCTGATTTATAGTCTAATAGGCGATTACAGCAAAGCCTATGTTTTAGCTTATTCTGTTTTTGTCGGTATTCTTGATCCGGCTTTTAGGAAAACCGCTTCAAACAAAGGACTTGTTTATTTACCTTCTACCGCGCGTACTTTATTAAACAAAGCTGAATATTTAGAGAAAATTCTAGCAGCCGAAAACTGCTACGAGCAAATATTATTTTTATGTGCCGAAGTTCTTAATCTATCTCAACCCTACTTTTACAACGCTTCTGGGCAAGATACCCTACAATTAATCTCTCAATCCCTTGCAACATCTCCCATCGTACAGTTACAACTAGGAATTGCTCGTTTTTGTGGGCAAAAATGGGACGGTGTTTTTTACCTGCTCAAAGCCTATCAGATTAATCCCAATTACGCACCCTCAATACAAGCTCTTTATTTGGCTTATCGTAACTTACCAGAAGCAAAAACGGCAGAATATTGGCTTCAGCAAGGGTTAATTCATTTTAACCCCAACTCTCCCGATGTGGGAGAGTGGATTTGGACCCAAGCGAGACCGGAAAATTTATTTACTTATGTTCTTTATGACAATCTCATTCTGACAGTGGAAGCTAACTTAAAAAGTATTACCACTGCTGTTTTACTCGCTCAAAAAGATTGGTTTGAAGCGGAAATGGAATTATGGCGTATCCAAATCCGTCCTGATATGACCGTTATTGATGTGGGGGCAAATGTGGGAGTTTATACCTTTAGTGCAGCCCAAAGGGTGGGAGAAACAGGGAAAGTCATCGCCATCGAACCATTTAAAGATTGTGTAAACTGCTTACAAGAAACAAGCCGTATCAATCAACTCCCTTGGGTTAAAATTTACGAAGCGGCGGCCAGTGATCATTGTGGTTCGGCGAAACTATCCCTCCATAATGCCAGTGAGTTAAATGAGGTTATCAGCGATAATTCCCCTAATTCTGATTCGGCTAATACTGTAACTATTCAATGTTTAACCCTTGATAGTTTAATTGAAACAGAAAACCTGACGAGGGTTGACTGGTTAAAAATAGATGCCGAGGGACATGAAATACAAGTTTTACAGGGAGCAGAACGTTTATTGACAGAATTTAAGCCCAATATTATCTATGAAAATATTGCTGGAGCCCACGCTAGCAATGGTGCTATAATGGAACACATCCAAGCAAAGGGTTATCAGGTTTACAGTTACCGCCCCTATGTCCAGGAGTTAGTTCCTGTGACCGATGCCAACCAGCTAAACAGTCAGTTAAATTTAATTGCTGTTTACAATCCAAACAAATGACAGCATGATTCCCCTGTCAACAATTAAAAATGAGGTTAATAAAATGAAAACTCTCAGCAGACTCAACTCCAAAGAATCGGCACTAACTATCTTAGTTATTGTTTCACAAATTTTTGTCGTTAATGATCGGGTAATCGCCCAGTCAATTCCCCGAATTTCTGTTCCAGGTCTTTCTGCTCCTGTTATTCCCGTAACAACCCCAAATGTAGCAATTCCTACGCTAAATGTGACAACAACAAATAATATTCCTGCCACCAGCCTTAGATCTCAACCGGTCATTCCGACGGTAAACGTAACAACAACAACAAATAATATTCCTGCCACCAGCCTCAGATCTCAACTCATTCCGACGGTAAACGTAACAACAACTGATAATATTCCTGCCACCAGCCTCAGATCTCAACCGGTCATTCCGACGGTAAACGTAACAACAACTGATAATATCCCATCTACTTCCCTAATCAATTCTCCCACTCCGGTAATTCCGACAGTAAATGTCACATTTAATAATAAGGGTGTTCCTACTACTGTGTTAAAACCCCTTACTTTTTCTGTCACGGGAAGCGAAGATAATCCTATAGCGGTATTCGCTTGAGTGAGATACATACAAAGTCTTGCCTAGACTGACTCATAGCCTGTTGCACTATACCTCATTCGACTGCATACCGCTATAGTAGTTTTCTTTCTGTTATTAATAACAACGGAACGCCAACCGAAACGACCGGAGTTGTCAACACAAGTACTCCTACAAGTATTACTATTCCACAACCGACACCAGCTAATGGTGAGCTTGTCACGGTATCTACAGTTAATGTAGTTTTTCCATCCAGTCAAACAGCGACGGGGATAACTTCTAGTTTTAACAATTCATTCGGCGATATTTCCAACCCATTTACAATTCAGTCATCAACTTTAACTGTTAATTTCACGCCTCCGGTTTTAGACTAGGATGACCAGTGATAAGTAAGTAAGCCCAATGGCTTTCGGAATATCACGGGCGGAGACGTTCCAGTGTATTAGATTGTGGGCGCAAAGAACCTGCGTCCACAAATGTGGGGCGTGTGTTTTATGTAGGGGCATAAAACACACGCCCTCCTCTAGATAACCTTTTCGGTGATGATTTGGTAGTAGTGGTGAGCCGTATTGCTTATCAGGTAGGGAGTGAGTAAAATATTTATCTTTCTTAATCTCGATGACAAAGCGAACGAATGAGTCTCCGAATCACCTCTTTGTTTTTGTGATTTTGTCGGGTTTAGCTATTAGCTCAACCCCTTTCATTTTGTTATTTTATGATGCTCATGAATCGTTATTGGTTAACGGGCAGGTCAAACGCTTTAGTTCAATTATACTGTATGTTGATCATCGCTACCAATCAAGCGATCGTTTGTTTGACAAATTTGACCCGCTCCCATTGGTTAACTGGCAAGCCATAGAAGCTAAACTGTTGCAATGGTTTTATCCTTCTTTGTGTTCTGCCCAAAATCAGGCTCTGACTTCTGATTCGGGGCAAATCTTACTCGATCGATCGTCTGAACAAATCCTCGATGTTAAGGGCGTGTCTCTTACGATTGCGGAAGCATCGGCGAACCGAGAAACCCAATCTCGTCAAGAGACCATTCAAGTCGCTGAAACAGAAAAAACCGTTTCTTCTGCGTCAACTGGGTCTCTGAATCTGTCTGATCAACCGTCAGCCAAAGATGAGTCAGATTTATTTGAGTTCCTGACCTGGGGACAATATCACCGTCGGGCCGAAACGGATCAAGGGTCGGCTGTGACTGTAACTATTGGTTCCTCCTCACCGAGCTTTTCAGAGAATATCTCTAAACACTCCGAGCAGTCTCCCACGGAGTCGTTATTAGTAACTCAAGCTTTTTCCGGGGAGAATCTCTCGGGAAAAGCGTCAGATTTAATGCCAGTGGACAGTCAAACACCGGATCAGCCCCATTCTCCAAATTCCGCTTCAACCGGGTCTCTGAATCTGTCTGATCAACCGTCAGTGGAGGATGACTCAGATTTGCGTCAGTTCCTCACCCAGGGGCAATATCACCGTCAGGCCAAAACGGATCAAGAGTCGGCTATGACTGTAACTACTGGTTCCTCCTCCCCGAACCTTTCAGAGAGTCTCTCTAAACGCTCCGAGCAGTCTCCCACGGAGTCGTTATTAGTAACTCAAGCTTTTTCCGGGGAGAATCTCTCGGGAAAAGCGTCAGATTTAATGCCGTTGGACAGTCAAACCCAGGATCAGTCTCTGCCCCATTCTCCAAATTCCCCTTCAACTGGGTCTCTGAATCCGTCCGATCAACCGTCAGTGGAGGATGACTCGGATTTGCGTCAGTTCCTTACCCAGGGGCAATATCACCGTCAGGCCAAAACGGATCAAGAGTCGGCTGCAACTGTAACTATTAGTTCTTCCTCACCGAAGGTCATTACTCAGATTCCCGCCCAAGAATTTTTCTTACCAAATACTCGTTTAGCTCCCTTTACCACTTTTTCTACGCCGGCAATAATTGATACCTGGGAAATTCCCACCACCACCATCAAACTGGAGATTGATTCTTCCGGCGATAGGTCGATAGCTCAGATTCCCGCTCAAGAATTTTTATCGGCAGATACTCAGTTAGCTCCCTTTACTATTCCTGCTACGCCGGCAATAATTGATATATTGAATGACTTAGAATTAAATCAAAATATCATTAACGCACCTGTTTTTGGTGTAGTTACATACAAAGAAATTAGCCAACTAAATTTAGCGCAAACTGGAACCTCAGATTTTTTTACTCCCAAAGATGTACCCACTGTTCCAGTTCCTCCAGTTCCAGAAATTATTAAACCAGAGGAAGAAGTTCCCCATCAATCCCCGTTAACTGAGGAACAATTGAAAATTAAAGATCTTGCCGTCAAGAGTTTTCTGGAAAGTGTTGCGGTACGCTATCCTTTTATTGTTAATACCAATGACTTGCTTACAATAAACCCGTACAAATATAGGCCAACTATTCTTAACTTTTATGTTAATCTTACTTTTGATTTAGATCAATATTCCCTGGGTAATCAATTAAATTTTAAAGAGTTCAATGATCCTCTACTTAAAAACTTTAATTTTTCTTACTATCCAAATAATCGGCAATTTTATTGGCTTTATGATAACAATGTTGTGATTGAAACCAATGGCTTTCATGGCAACATTAATTATCAGGGAAACGTTATTACTCAAAAACATCGACAGACGGCAATTTCCACGATCCCATTTTTTGGAGTTCAGACAGTCTTTGCCCTACCTCAAGCATTTGAAAGTGCTACGGGTTTTGAAAAAGATAATAACAACTTAAATATTACTAGCGGTGCTGTTGAGGTTATTTCACCTCAAGGTGTACCAGCTGTTCCTCAAGCAGTTTTTAATATTAACGGAGAGATTGAGGTTGTTAGTTTGGATGACACTCGTAAAGCTTCAACTTTTACCGAAGAGGGGGGAGGTTCTTATTTCGGTAACTTAGATGCAGAAAATGCTCCCAAATTTTTACAAGGGTTTCCTACTATTAACTTTCAAGGTTTATTAGACAATAAAGTCAGATTGCAACTTGGGCAAAGAATTCCCCCGGAAAATTTAGCCCAAATCGGGGTTACAGTAGGAGATTTTTTTACAACGGCGGGGTTTAACTTCAATCAGTCTTTCAGTTCCTTACCCGGGGTAAAAACTTTACAATTTGACAAAGGATTTGAGGATCAATTGTCTCGAATTTATGCTAGTGCGTTAAATCTTGATAGTTCACAATTGCAGAATAATGATATTGTCGCTTTGATGAGCAATCCTTTTTTAACTCAAGAGCAGCGAGATTTTCATTACCTGAATTCTCTTATCTGGTATAGTGGCGGTCAACGAGCGCCCGAAATTACGACTCGTTCTTTTGAGCCAGAAAATCATAATTGGTATCGTTATATTTTCAATTATTCCCAGAATCGAACTCTTCTAAAATATCACCCTGAAAAAGTTGAATTAAGTTATACAAATGTCTTTGCTAATCCTGGCGTTTCCCTAACCGTATCTCCCTTTTTGAGTGATGTAGATGAGAGACAGATGGTGAATGCTACTTTGGGTTTAGCTTTGGGGGGGCTATTTTACTTACTCAACCCGAATGATATTAATGGCGCTCTAACCACAGCCAGACAAAAGTATGAAGAGAATCAAGCTCCCGAGTCTTTTTCTACTCAATCCACCTCGGCTGATAGAAGAGCAATGAACCTAAGATTAAATAATAGTCTTCAGAATGCAAACCTTGTTAGTCAATTAAATCAAGTATCTGGTAGTTATACAATCACAGATCATGTTACTCCTAATAGTTCTCTGCTTTTTCAATTGCGTACTGGTACTTATCAAAGGGCAGTTCAATTTTTTAGTCGAGAAATTGGTGAATGGACTCCAGAAAGTCCTCTATTCTTTTCTGTAATATCTCCCAATGATTTTGGACCCTTAGCCTATACTGGTGTTAATGTCCCCATTGAATTTACGAATATAGAACCTTTGAATCGTACAAGTTTTGCTTTTATAAAAATTCAAAATGGCGAGGGAGATGTATTGCTCAAGCAACAATTGGCAGTAAAATCCGAGGCTTTTACTGCTCTTCCGATTGTCGGTCCTGGGAAAGCCGCCGACATAGAATTTGGCAGAATAGAAATTAGTCGATTTCGTCAAAGAGAATTTGAAGATACGTCCTACATCGGTTATTTGTATTTACCCGCTTTGGAGTTTATCCTCTCCGGTACAAGCAAGGGTTTCGGCTATAGTTTATCCCTGGGAGCTTGGACAAATTTATATCCTCAATCTTCTCCCCAAATTGATGAAAATATTTCCGAGCTCCAGGAAAAAACAGTTGGAATATTTTCCAGTATTAACTTAAGGTGGAATTTTAATAACATTTGGTATGATAAGAACAAACAATGGGAGACAATTATTAGTAATTCGCCATTTGTCAATTTTAGTTGGAATAGTAATCCTAATCGTTTGAATATTTCCAGTGCCAATTTTGGTAATGTTTTTCAGTTCGTGAGACAAAATTGGAATCTGACCTGGTTTAGTAACTTTAGCTTCAGCCCTCAAGAATTCAATGCGGCAGTTCCCCAGTCTAGTCTTGGGAATATTTCCTATTTTAGTTCTCTCAATTTTTCCGAGTCTTCAGGATTAAATATCATTTTTCCTATTTCGTTTGGCGACAAAGTTTTCTATTCTGTTGAGGCAACTTATCCCATTATTAAAAATCAAAAACTTGGTAGTACGAGACTAGGATTTTATTATAGTAACTATTCCGTCGCTACTCGGGGTTTTGATAACCAATTTGAAGATCCTAACTATGGCTTGGTAATCAAATACAATAATCCTTCATCTTTGCTTTCCATAGAAGCTTATCTGGGTCATAGTGATTCTGGTTTTAGGGGTCGAATTCAATCTAGCATAAACTTTAAGTTCTAATGAATGGTAATGATCAAAACTGCCTAACCGCACATTCTTCTACCAGATACAAAGGACGACATAATTCAGTTATACTGTTAACATGACCAGCCAGATTACTGTCTAGAATCGGGATTGATTATGGCTCTTCGGTTTGTGTTATGCAATGGACGGGGGTTATAAGGGATGGAACCCTTATATAGAAAGTCATTTAGCGATTTTTGTCAATTGTTTTTTATCTAGAGCGAACTAATCAATTAAGTCTCTTGCCAGATAAGGATTTAGTCGATCTATGCCCCCCTATCGAACCATCATAACAAGTAACGAAGAGCCAGTATAACTTGCATTTTTTACTGAAAGACAACGCCAATTCACACTGAAATTGGCGCTTCATGCCGATAATTTCCCCATATTAATTGCTGGAGTAATTAATAACTTCTGGGACAGTCTCTAATTCTTGTTCACCAATGACAGGTAAATGATTTTTCTGTAAACCCATAGCAGTTAAACAAGTATTGAGAGAATTTATCGCTTGGTTATAATTCTCAATTTTTTGGTTAATTTCTTCCTGTTTATGGGCATTATTCGCAATTTTTTCTGCCGCTTCCTGTTCTAAGGTTTGTTCTAGATAAGAACGAGCTTGATCGAACTGTTGTAGAATAGTATCGGCTTGTTTTTTTGCCATTGGTATCAATTGATTTTTCAGAGTATTATTAATAGTTTGACGGAAGTTTTTCTGAATTGTTGCTGATACTTTTGGCTCAAAATCTAACTTAAGTAATTGACGGATAGCAGGTTCAGCATCAAGAATACTTTCACAGTCATAACCTTGGGCAGTTTGTTGGACAGTTTGCCGAAATTGAAAGATAGAAAAAGTGCCTTCGTTGTAAAAATTGTGATTTTCTCTTACATAGCGATCGCACTCTGTTCTCGCTTCGGAAACTAAGGCATGAATTAACTGATCTTCTACCTGTTTTAGCTGATTTTCTATACCACTATCGTTACCCAATAAACGATAGATTTGCCGATAATAATCACCTTGCCTTACCGCATCTAAAAGACGCTGACAAAAGCGAATAATCAAACTTGTTGACTCCTCAATCAACACATCTTCTAGCTGGTTAGACAGATAATAAAAAGCTTCTACCAATACTGCTAATAAAGGTGCTGTAGCATTGCGGGGATGGTTTAAAGTCGCTTGCGAGTAAGCATTTTTAACAGAAAAAGTATTTAATAACTCATCCAATCTTGATACCATTCTCGCTTTCAGTTTCTTAAAGTCTTCCTCAAAGTTTTCATCGCTATTAACCACCATAGCATTGACATAACTATCGATATGTTTAGTTAATTTCTCTCCCACTTCCTTTAACTCTTGATTGAGGTGATTTAACTCCAGAGCTTTCATCGCCTCAATTTCTCGTGGTTGACTTTCTAAATCACGATAAATCCCTTGATAATGATTTTTCAGAGTAATGCAGAGAGATTGTAAATCATCGGCCAAAGTTGCAAACAATTGCGGACGTTTTTCCTCCGTGAGATAACGAGTAATTGCCCTGCGAAATTCTTCGATACCGCTATCAGCAATTAACTGCTCTAGTAAAGGAGTTCCCCACTCGCTTAAAACTCGGAAATAATTTTTATTAGGAGTTTCATAACCGTGGATGGAAACTTTAAAGGGAGTTGCCAGTAATTTACTGGAGTTGACACAATAGTTATTAAACTCGCTGACAAATTGTGGTGTTTCTTCTTGTCCCCCTAAATTTTTGACACTTTCGGCAAAGATAGAATCTAAACCATAACGCTGATTAATATTGGTTTGATTTTTCACCTGATACCCATAAAATCCTAAAAGTCCGCTGGTTTTGTAGAGGCGGGAAGTATCACGAAATTGCGTTTGAATCAGGTTTTCTAAACGCTGTTTTAGTTGGGCTGAGTACCAGGTTTCATCAATGCGGTTAAAAACATAAAAAACTCGATCACTAATACCAGCATTAGAGCGAATTTTTTCGAGTAATTCCGTTTCTTCTGTGGCTAATTCTCCCGCAGAAGCAGCCTTTAAAACACAAACCACTGCCGAAGTATCAGGATGCTCTATTTTACGATAGGCTAAAGCGGCATCTTTTTTGACTGGGGCATCAATTCCGGGCAAATCTACCAAAACGTTACCATCTTTAAGAAGAGGATGATGACAGTAATATTCTAGACGTTTTAAGACGGCACTATTACTACCACGACGGGCAAAACTAGCGGCTTCTGCTAAATTAGAAAAGTGAAATTGTTCCATGGAATAGGTGGCATTATGCAGCGTATGGATCCGCTCACGATTTTGAGTAAATCCTTCAATTAATAATTTTAAACCCTGAGCTTGTTTAGCTCGCTCGGATTTGCCTTCTCCCCCTTCCTGTTCGATAATTTTTTGACAGTATTGGTTTAACTGACTACAGTATTCTGGGGAATTAATGTTACTGGGATTGGTTAATTGCAGATTTTGACAGACGGTATCGACTAAAGTACGAATTTCTACTTCGCTGAGAAAGGTTAAAACCACTCTTTCCTCATCAGCTTCTGCGTACTCAATATAACATTCTGTACCCGTTGCGTGTCCTTCGGCACTATACAGCAATTCTCGCTCTAAAAGTGCATTGATTAACATTGATTTCCCAGCACTAAAAGCACCGGCAAAAACGATTTCAAATTTGGGAGAAATGGCTTTTTGTAGGTCAATTTCTATCTTGCTGGTATCCTGTTGATTGCGGAGAGAGGATTCGCCTTTTAATAGTTCAATTATACTGTTAACATTACCAGCCAGATTACTGCATTGGGGTAAAAGTTCAGTCATGGTAAAACCCAGATCTAGAAGAACAGTGCTATTGTTCCCCAGATTATAACAAAATTCCCTAACTAGATGTCAGATCTTTGGTCAGCGATTTAAGCAATCAAGGACAAAGCCATCTTCTTCAATCTAGAATCAGGATTGATTATAATCAATTTGGTACATAGCGATTACTGAGAACCTGATTAGGTAAAAAAAATTCCCTCCTGACTCCTGATTACTGTATCCTGAATCTTAGGGTAATGATAATTATGTAGGCAAAAATGGCAATGGATAGATTGAGATTAAAAAAAATCTGGTCTAGGGGACAGTTAGGATTTTTGTTTTTGTTAGGGACAGTTTTTCTTTTGGGTGGCTGTCATTCTCTCAATGTTATCCAAAATCGTCCCCAACCCTTGCCCCAAGATCAATATATGCAAGTCTATTTTAATTATAATCAGGCCCAGGGTTCAAATTATACCGATCCCTATCGCCAAATTAATCGTCCAGGGGATAATTTAGAACAGATTATTATTGATAATATCAACTCGGCCAAAAGTTCGATCGATCTAGCGGTGCAAGAGTTACGTTTACCCGCTATTGCTCAAGCTTTAGTTGCTCGTCAGCAACAGGGAATTAAGGTTAGGGTTATTCTCGAAAATATTTACAATCAACCTATTTATAGTTTAGCCAAAAACCAAGAACAATTAAGCGATCGAGAACAGGAACGTTATCAAAACCTTGTTGATTTAGTTGATCTAAATCGAGATGGTAAATTAAGTGCAGAGGAAATCGCCCAAAGAGATGCAATTACTATCCTCAAAAAAGCTGGTGTTCCCCTAATTGATGATAGTGCAGATCGCTCAAAAGGTAGCGGTTTAATGCACCATAAATTCATGGTTATTGATCATCACACTACTTTAATCAGTTCGGCTAACTATACCTTAAGTGATATTCATGGAGACTTTTCTAATCCCAAAACTGTCGGGAATGCCAATCACCTATTAGTCATTACTAATCCCCCACTAGCTAGAGTTTTTCAAAAAGAATTTAATCTGATGTGGGGAAGGGAAGATCGGCCTAAGTTTGGGTTAGATAAACCCCAGAGAAAACCGCAAACAATTACTATCGGTAATAGTAGTCTGACGGTCAAATTTTCCCCCGATTCTACCACTTATCCCTGGGCAATTACTAGCAATGGTCTGATCGGTGAAACTTTAAATAAAGCTAAAAAATCTGTGAATTTAGCCCTGTTTGTCTTTACGGAACAGCCTTTAGCTAATATTCTCGCCCAACGACATCAAAAAGGGATAGAAATTAAAGCTTTAATTGATCCTAGTTTTGCCTTCCGATACTATAGCGAAGGATTAGATTTATTAGGAGTTGCTCTCAGTAATAAATGTCGTTATGAACCAGATAATCGACCTTGGCAAAACCCAATTAATACCCTAGGAGTTCCCGCTCTAGCGGCGGGAGATAAATTACACCATAAATTCGGTTTAATCGATGATAAAATTGTGATCACTGGTTCTCATAATTGGTCAAAAGCTGCTAATCACCAAAACGATGAAGCTTTAGTTATTATCAATAATCCCACCGTTGCCGCTCATTTTGATCGAGAATTTCAATATCTTTACCGTACCGCTAAATTAGGATTGCCGGAAACTATTAAAAATCGGATCGAACAGGATAGAAAAAACTGTCCCCAATCTGTAACAGTTAAAAGCGATCGCTTAATTAATTTAAACACTGCCACAAAAGAAGAATTAGATACTTTACCCGGTATCAGTGGCAAATTAGCCGAAAAAATTATCGCAGCCCGGCAACAAAAACCCTTTACTTCCCTAGAAGATTTGGATCGAGTATCGGGAATCGGTAAGGGAAAAATTAGCAAGCTCCAAGGCAAAGTCAGCTGGTGATGATTGCTTCGTCTGCATTTTTTGCCCCAGTCCAAAAGGGTTATTTTAACGGATCGGGAATAGTATCGGAAGGAGCTTCAAACTGTCCAGTAATAACGTATTCTAGACGCAATTTCAGCCAAGTAATAAACTGTTGGTTGAGAGAAACAATTGCCGCTGCTGGTTGGGGAGTTTTCTTTTTGATATCGGCAAAAGCGGGGGTATCTAAAAAAGCTGGGTTGGCAATTAACCAAAAATCAATTTCTTGACCTTTTTCTTGATAATTCCTGATTCTTTCCTTCAAAACTTCCTTTTCGATCGCTTCTTCTTCTAAAAACTTTTGACTGGCTACCAAATAATAATAAGTTGTCATCATCTTTCCTTTAATTTTTCACTGTAATTGTTCCCTAGTCGGGAGATTAGCTAATAGCCTTTACAATTGCCCACGCATAGCCAATTTCATTTCCTTAACAGCCCTTTCTAACCCGACTAAAACCGCGCGACTGATAATTGTGTGACCAATGTTCAATTCTTCCATATTGGGCAAACAGGCAACGGGATAAACATTCCAATAGGTCAAACCGTGACCAGCATTCACCCGCAAACCGAGAGAGGAAGCGTATTCACAACCTTCTTTAAGAATTGTTAATTCTGCTTGACAATCGCTCTCCTGTTGTGCCTCGGCGTATTGACCGGTGTGGAGTTCAATCAATTTCGCCCCCGTATTAGCGGCCGCTTGAATTTGGGCAAAATCGGCATCAATAAACCAACTAACGGGAATATTAGCCGATTGCAGGCGCTCGACAACCTGACAAAAACGGTCAAAATTGCCCAGCATATCGATTCCCCCTTCCGTGGTCACTTCCTCGCGCTTTTCGGGGACAAGGGTGACATAATCGGGTTTAATATCGAGAGCTATGGCGATCATTTCCTCCGTCGGGGCCATTTCCAGATTTAGATGAGTCCGCACCGTTTGCCGGAGAATCCGCACATCGCGATCCTGGATATGACGACGATCCTCGCGCAAGTGAACGGTAATACCATCAGCACCGCCGATTTCCGCCAAAACCGCCGCCGCCACGGGATCTGGTTCCACGGTACGGCGAGCTTGGCGAATTGTGGCCACATGATCGATATTGACACCCAAAGTCAGCAAAGTTGAACCTCCTTGTTTGTTAGTCCAACTTACCATCTTACCATTGCGGTCAAAAGCGATTACATACTGGAGATATTTAAACCCATGGTCAGTTCTTCCATTTTGCCGCGCATGGTTTCCGTGGAGGCATCATAGGCGGCTTTCATGGCTTCTAGAATAGACCCAGCCACAATCTCCAGATCTTGGGAGAGGAGAGCAGGATCGATTTCAATCCCCCGGGGTTCTTGGTTGCCACTGAGATAGACTGTCACCAAGCCATTTTCACTCTGGCCGGGAATTTCCATAGTTTCCAGTTCTTCTTGCAGAACTTTGGCCCCTTGTTGCACCTGTTGCGCTTTTTGGAAAGCGTCTTGTAGTTCTTTAATCTTACCGAGACCGAATCCGAATCCTTGTCCTTGTGCCATGATGTTTTTTTTGTTTAAGGGGTCATTCAAGGTTTCTATTGTACTGCTTAAGGTGAACTGGGGTCAACTTTTTGCCATTGGAGGACAATAAAACCTCTGCAATCGGGGGGCGACCATCGGCTTTTGCCTCTGATAGAATCAAGCCAAGGGAAGGAGTCGAGAAATGGGGAAAAGTCTTTTTCTATCCTTTGTCCCGGGCCGCCGGGCAACCGCCCCAAGCCATAATAGAATTGTTGCTTTGACGAGGAGAATAGCAATTTTGAACGCCAAAAAAACGGGAATTTTCTTGACAATTGCCCTAAGTTGTGCTTTAGCGGGGAAAGCTGCGATCGCTAATACTTCCCCTTTGGACGGGACTCGATGGAAACTAAGGGGGTGGACAGCCGGAAGTTTGGTGAAAGAAACGGAAATTACTGCCGCTTTCCAGAAAAATATCCTCAGTGGTTCGGCCGGATGCAACCAGTATAATACTGGCTATCAAGTCAATGATGACACGCTTCAGATCAATCAAGCGATCGCTACTACCAAAAAAGCTTGTCCGGAACCGCAGATGAAACAAGAAAATCAATATCTTGCTGCCTTGCAAGGAGTTGAACAATTCCAAGTGACGGCTAAAGGCGATTTACAATTATTTTATCGTACTCCCGAAGGTTTAGGAATACTCACTTTTACCCCCGCACCAACCATCACGCGCACGGAAAAGACCATTTATATCCATTCTCGGAAACAACCCTGCGGCCAAGGCACAACCCAAGACTGTTTACAGATGCGAGAGAAACCAGAGGAAAACTGGAGATTGTTCCCTAATACTATCGAGGGATTTGATTATAAACTGGGATTTTTCTATCAAATTAAAGTTAGCGTTGAAACCGTCTCCAATCCAGTTACTAACCAAAATTCCGAAACATGGAAGCTATTAGAAGTTATTAGCCAAACCCCAGAAAAAGAAACTCCGCGAGCTTGGTTTGATCGACCGTTAACTAATTGGAATAAAGCCAAGAACCCTATCCCCAAATCTCCCGTTAAAACCGTGATCGATAACCAGTGTCGTGAACAGGTTCGTCCTGCAATTACTGCCAATGATCAAGCACTTAATAAAGCAGGATGGTTACTGTACGGGGCCGTGCAAACCTATGGGAAAACTAGCGTTATTTCGGCCATGAGTGGAGTAGATGGAATGTGCCGACCAATGGGTTATCAAGACTTTGTTTTTGTCGATGGTAAATTCGCTGGCACTCTTTCCCCGCGACCGATGGATTCCCGCACTGATGGTGCATCTCAGAGAATTATTTTACAAAATAGCACTCGAATTATTGTGGTTTTTAATCGCTATAAAGATACGGATCCTCTCTGTTGTCCTTCCCAATTAAGTCGCGTTATTTATCAAATCGAAACAGTCAGCGGAGTGCCAGTTGTTGTTCCCAAAGAAGCGGAAACAGAAGCAGTAAGAAACTAATTCAGTTATCAGTTATCAGTGAGATAGGGATAAAAAGACTGGCAGCTAATAGCTTCTTTATTATATCTCCCGCAAAAGTGAGTTTTTAATCGCATTTTCCAGAAAAAGATCGCTTTTCTACTGCCAGAAAATAATCTACTTCTTTCTGCTTCTCCTGACTCGGAGAATACTGACTCGGAGACTCCTCACTTAACGGAAGATTTTTGATTTATGCAGCAGGTTTAGTGATTAGGAACTGATACTAGATAAGTAGTTATAAAATTCTAATAACTCCTCATTAGTTAGCAGTAAACGGGACTTTTTGCCATAGGTAGAAATCAGGTATTCTCGACCTTTTTCCGTAGTCCAAGCTAATCGTTTCATCTCCACATCAATTTTAGTTTTAAGAACCGAATAATCGATTTCTTCGGCAATAACAACAACTGGTTCTGGTGCTGGCGGTTCTTCTTTAGTTAAACTCGCTTCTTCTGGCAATTCTGATAATAAGGGGTAATTATCGGGTTCCATTTCTAATAATAAAGGCTCTGGTTCTGGTAAGGGAACATCCTGAACTTGGGGTAATTCCGGTTCAATTTTAGCCGGGGGAATATCCTGAACTTGGGGTAATTCCGGTTCAATTTTAGCTTCAGGACGAGGTATTTCAGTGACTTTAGCCGTTTTAGTCGATTTTTTGGTACTAGGGACGGGTTTAGGTAAATCTTCCGGTAGAGAAATATTATTGGGGCTGACTTTTTCCACAAGCTGGAGATCGGGGGTGCTTTCAGTCTCTAAAAGCAGTAAAGCTCGTTCTCTGGCTCTATCTTCAGCGATTTCCACCGTATCTGCCGCTGCTAAACCTGTAACGACCGTTTTTCCCTCAATTTCGATGATCGCTCTCACAATATACTTGCCGTGATCGATTTGAACTAACTCGCTAATCAGGGCAACTTGGGGGTAACGTTGGCGTAACTTTTGCAACATGGTGACTTTTTCGAGTTCTTTTGTACTTATATTAGAATACTCTATCGTAATTATGGAAAAATGTAGCAAGTTCTTGCTAGGATTAAAGGTTAGATAAAATTTTCAGTCCTAGGATTAGCCTTGCCCATAGTAACAAGATTCTACTAGGCTGAAGCTTCTGCCAGAAAGACTAGCGATCGCTAAAAAATTTGCCAGTGTTCGCTATTGGCTTATCCTAAGGAAGGATTCGATAATTCTCAAGGTAGGTTCGGGTGTTCGATGCTTGCTTAGTTTACCTTCACTGTCACCTACAGCGATCGCGATTAGCCCGATAGAGATAATCTCTCGAGTCAATGGTTTAAATCAATCCTTTCATTATATAAGTATTTAAACTTAATTGTCCACCATTCCGTCAGTGTCTTGTAAGTAAGGATTATTGTTAGATGGACTTCTCGATCGCCACACTCCTCTCTCATCTTAGTGATGATAAATTAGCTACGGGTAAACTTCTCGAAAAAAAACTAGGCTGCGAAGACGATCCCGAAAGCTGCGAAAAATTGCAAGTGATTCTCGATGCTTTGGAACGTCTGGGAATGGTTGTCAAAGAACGCGGACGCTATCGTCGTGTGATCGAGGAAAATATCGTAGAAGCAAAGCTGCGCTGTTCCAGCAAAGAATTTTGCTTTGCTATCCAAGATATCGAAGATGCTGATGACATCTACGTCTCGAAAAATCATCTCAGTAACGCTTGGAATGGCGATCGAGTTTTAGTTAAAATCATCCGTGAGGGAACCCGTCGTCGTTCCCCAGAAGGAGAGGTGAGATTAATTCTCGAACGAGCTAATCCTTCGCTTCTAGCGCAAGTAAAACAGGAAAATGAGCAGTTTGTGGCGGTTCCCCTCGATGATCGTCTGAAATTTACGCTTAATCTCCTCGAAAATGGTCAAAATCTCCTAGAAAACATCGATCATCTCGTTCATGTTTCCGTCCTCCGTTATCCCCTAGGAGAAATGCCTCCCATCGGTAAAGTTACTCGCATTCTCGGTTCTACTGCCGAGGCCGCTGCTGACACGGATATCGTCTCCTGTAAACACGATCTACCCCATAATTTTCCGCCAGAAGCCCTCGAAATCGCCGATAATTTAGCGGATTTCTTCGATAGTGGCGAAAAAGAACAACTGCGAGATTTAACCCAACTCTTCACCTTTACCATCGAAGATGACACCCCCCTAGATTATCCCCCAATCATTGAAAATGCCTTTTCTTTAGAAAAAATCAACCAAAATCGCTGGCAAGTCGCCATTCATATCAGCGATGTCACCCGTTACATTGAACGGGGCGGATTATTGGATAAAGTTGCCAAAAAACGGGGAACAGCCGTCTATTTAGGCGAAAAAGTGCTGCCATTAGTCCCGGCTGCCCTTACCAGTCGTTGTTCCCTGTCACCCCAAGAACAGCGCCCCGCTATTTCTATCCTCGTCACCCTCGATGATAAGGGGGAGCTAGTGGAGTACGAAATCACCCGCAGCCTCATCCAAGTGGATCAACATTTTACCTATCAACAGGTGCGCGATCTGCTCAGTGAAGAAGATAGCGAAGCTGTCCCCACCGATACCGTTGAAACCCTGAAAGATTTATTTTTCAGCGTTTGCCCCACCCTCAAATCCCAACGTCTGCAGCGGGGTAGTTTTGATATTCAATTAGACAAAATCTCTCCCTACAAAGACGAAGGACGGGGAGGGACTGTTCTCGCTTCTAATAATTTACCTGCCCGTTCTTTACTGACAGAAGTGGCAATTTTAGCCGGCAAAGTTGTTGCTGAACATTTGCAAGCTTTAAACTTACCCTGTATCTACTGTGGACAATCGGAACCGGATTGGGATGAATTGGAGGATTTACTCAAATTGGCCAATAATTTAGGGGCAGAATTAAATTTAACTGCCGAGGAGGAGATTACACCCAATGACTATCAAAATCTCACCCGCACTTTTTCCGCTTCCTCATCGGTGAAAGTCCTCAATTATCTCCTGCAAGAAACTCTCAAATTGGTTAGATATAGCAGCCATCCTCTACCCCATTTTGGTTTGGCCTATCCTGGCAATTATACCCACTGTCTCTCCCCCCTGCAAAGATATGCCGATCTTTGGGTACAACGGGTGTTAAAACTCCTATTAACCGAGGGGAAAGATCGCCGTAGCAAAATCGTCAAAGTCGGGGTTAATTTGGGCAGTAATAGCTGTCATGGACAGATTAATTGGAATATTCTCCCAAGTCAAATTCAGGAGGAGTTAGAAGAAGAAAGCCATCTAATTGTTTCCCATCTCAATGATCGCTCAAAAATTGCTGAAGATGCGGAAAAAGACCTGGAAGGATTGAAAAAAGCCGAGAAAATGAAAGAAAAAATGGGTCAAGTTTTTCGCGGCTTAATTACTGGTGTACAATCCTATGGTTTCTTCGTGGAAATTTCCGATTTATTAGTGGAAGGGTTGGTCCATGTGTCTTCTCTCAAGGATGATTGGTACGAATATCGCGCCCGTCATAGCTGTTTGGTAGGACGGAAAAATCGCGTTGCCTATCGTCTCGGTGATGAGGTAGAAGTGGAGATAAAAGATGTAGACTATTATCGTCAGCAAATCGATCTAGTTACGGTTAGCGGTGGCAGTTCAGCAAGTTATGACGACTTAGAAGAAGATTAATTATGAATCAACCAACCACCGAAAAAATCAGGAAAACCCGCTTTATTCTGCCCTTTTTATGCGGTATTTTTCTCTTTTTAACTGGCTGTGTCCGTTACGATGTGGGCATTAATTTTCCCCACCAACACCACGGGGAAATTATTCAACATATCACCCTCGGACAACGTTTAACCAGTCTCAGTCAAACTGAAGCCACTAAATGGTTAAATAGTATCGAACAGAGGGCAAAATTACTTAAGGGGAAAACCGATCATATTTCCGAACGAGAAATAATTGTCACTATTCCCTTTAGTAATAGTCAGGAATTAGAGGAAAAATTCAATCAATTTTTTGATCCTAGTTCTTCCTTTAAAATCAAAAATTCCCCTAATACTGATGATAGCAAATTACTGCAACTGGATTCAAAACTGGCAGTGACAGAACAAGATTGGTTCTTTTTGAACCAGAAAAACTTGAAATTAACCGTTGATTTGCGAGCTTTGGGTGTACTTTCCGAACAGGGAAATATTATCATTAGCCCCGGTTCTTTAGTTGCTATCGACTTCGCTTTAAAGACTCCCTTCGCTGGTCAAAATATTGAAGATGACTCAGGATTAAATCCCCCGGTAGAACAAGTTGATAATCAGTTAATTTGGCATTTAAAACCGGGAGAAATTAACACCATTGCGGCGGCTTTTTGGGTTCCTAACTATTTGGGTATCGGCACAATAATTATTGCTTTAATAACAGTTTTTGCCTATTACTTGAAATATAAACGCTTGCCCGGTGTATCCCCATCGACTTAAATTGAGAGGGCAACTAAGTAGTTAGTGTTAAAAACTGTCAGACACCCCCTTATCAAGGGTAGGGTTGATTCATGAATCAACCCTAGGATTAAGGGGGGATCGAACCCAAAATTTATCTTCAATCTAATTATAAACAGCTACTTATTGACCGAGATTTAATGATCAATGGGGTAAAAATTAGCAAACTCTAAAACTGATCTAAAAATTGGCCAACAATGGGGAAAATTTTGGCTAGGATCAAATCATAGTCATAATTGAGACTAGACGAGTTTCCCTTTTTTTACTTTATTACTGGCAATTACAGTTATGGTTAGCAATATTCCCTTTTCTATCCCCGAACATAGCCTCGATCGAGATTGTACCACCCTCTCCCGTCACGTCCTGCAGCAACTACAAAGCTTTTCCCCCGACGCGCAGGATTTAAGCGCAATTATGAGTCGGATTGCCCTAGCGGGGAAATTAATTGCCCGTCGTCTCAGTAAAGCGGGATTAATGGCGGATGTGCTAGGTTTTACTGGAGAAACCAACGTACAAGGGGAATCAGTCAAGAAAATGGACGTTTTTGCCAATGAAGTATTTATCTCGGTTTTTAAGCAAAGTGGTTTAGTTTGCCGTCTTGCTTCCGAGGAAATGGATAAACCCTATTATATCCCAGAAAACTGTCCCATCGGTCGCTATACCCTACTCTACGACCCGATCGATGGTTCTTCCAATGTGGATATTAACCTAAATGTGGGTTCGATTTTTGCCATCCGTCAACAGGAAGACAATGATTTAGACGGAGAGGCGCGGGATTTACTGCAAAATGGTCGTAAACAAATCGCTGCCGGTTATATTCTCTACGGACCCTCGACTATTTTAGTTTACTCGATCGGTCGCGGTGTTCATGCCTTTGTCCTTGACCCCAGTTTAGGGGAATTTATCCTTGCCCAAGAGAATATTATTATCCCTGACCATGGCCCGATTTATAGTACCAATGAGGGCAATTTTTGGCAGTGGGATGAGGCAATTCGCGACTATACCCGTTATGTCCACCGTCATGATGGTTACACGGCCCGTTACAGTGGGGCATTAGTGGGAGATATCCATCGAATTTTAATGCAGGGTGGTGTTTTTCTCTATCCAGGTACTGTTAAAAATCCCCAGGGAAAATTGCGCTTAATTTATGAAACTGCCCCCCTTGCTTTTTTAATTGAACAGGCAGGAGGTAAAGCTAGTGATGGGGTGACAAATCTTTTAGATATCGTTCCCGATAAATTACACACCCGCACACCTTTAGTGATCGGTAGCGTCGAAGATGTTAAATTGGTGGAGTCTTTTATCGCCGATCGCCGTCATCGCGATGGAGTTTAACTTATAGTTTTATTTAGCGATTAGGAAGCCAGAACTTTTCACTATACAATTCCCCATGCAAAGCTTTTGCGTAAATTAGGAAATCTGACATCTGAGCAAATGATGGAGGTTGAAAATGCGTTACTTTTTTGGCTAGGGTTTGAAGAGAGGAATGATCAAGAAAGCGAAGATTAGTCTGTGCGCTAGTTGCAGCGGAAACATAATCAATAGTTAGGGTTTTTAGACTTCGGCCGTGAGCTCAACGTTCGACAAAAGCTCACACCGAGGTCTGAACGGAGTCAGTAGCCGGTCGTCGGTCGTTTCAGGCTTTGTTGCCCTCTCTTTTATACTAATGTATGTACTACAAGAAGGATAACGCAAGGTTTTTAAGGGTCTCAATCCGATTTTCTGGCACTAACATCGGATTTTAACAGGTCAAAAGCCTTATTTTAAAAGGGTTTTACCATTATTCAGGAGACCCTAATTATCGATGATGGAAGAAGTGGTCATCTTTTTTGAGGTTGGGTGTCGGTTATCTCATAATCAAAAAAGGTGGGCGATAAACCCACCAGAAAAGTAACCAAAAAACCTCAACGATAATTAGGACTTTGGATATCTCTAAGACGCGCTTCGGGGCGTTTAAATCTGTCCATTTGTGCCTCAAAGAATTGACGATTTTTCAGTAAATGTTTGGGATTAGGATCGTCGAGGGGATAGAGTAAAGCAGTGCGTAGAGCTTGAATAACTGCCGAAGTCACATTATACATCGATCGCTGGAAACTAATACCCAATTGAATCAAAATATCATCTTCCCCCCGGCAGTTTTGTTGATAGTAATCGATCAGATATTGGGGTAAAAAATGATACATATCATCCATTAACAAGGTCGGAGGAATTCCCGCAGTACCCACGGGGAAAACATCCGCGTAAAGAATACCATAGTGAAAGTCTTTTTGTTGGTCGGGAACCTGTTTTGCTTGGGCATTATAGGACTTTGTACCCCGGAAGGGTGCAGTACGATAAAAGACCGCTTCTACATAGGGTAAAGCCGCTTCATAAAGCCAAGTAAAAGCCTTTGATTTGGGGATAATTTCGTAGCATTGACCATCAATATAAACGTGATGATAAATTGGCCGGCCAGCGATGGCAAAAATGCCATTAACGAGGAAATTCATGGCATCGGGAACACCTTTAAATCCGCCTTCATCGTAGATATCAGACATCTCGAAAAATACTGGAGCCATCACTTCCCAGAATAGTCCTAAATTAGAGTAATAGGACATCATCCGCACCTGTTCTAAGAACATATCGGGGAACAGGTCATAAAGTTTCATCATCACGGGGTTTTTCTTGAAATAGGCCTTAATAGCGCGGTCGGCATTTTGGCGATATTCTTCTGAATCAAGATAGGCATCAAATAAACCCCAACCCATATCACGGCCATGCCATAACATGGCTTGCATACATGCTTCGGCAAATTCCATATTAATGCGATCATGCCAAAGATGATGGATTAATCTGGGCATTTTTCGGGTTTTACCTTTATCCATAAATTCTAACAATTCAGGGTGAGCAGAACCCGTGCCGCGCCAGATGCGTAAATCGGCATTATCGCCGGAGTAATGATTTTGTAGGTCTAGGTATTCTTGGGGTAGAAAATATTTAAAAAAGGGCAAAGGATCGAGGAAAACTCGTTCGGCAATATAGAGCAGATCTCGCCAATAAAAATCCATCGGTACAGCATAAGCTTTATAAATGCCGATAATTTGCATCAGGTTTTCGGGAGTATCCGGTAACATGGAGCCACCCGATTCTAAACGGTGGATAATGTCGGCGAATTCGTGAGTAGAAGGGGGAATTTTGGCAGTGGGTTTAACAGGAGTTTGTACCATGATTTGTGCTGGTTAGCTTAAGAAACTTGTTGAGTCAATATTCGGGGTTTAATCTTTTTTTCCTGCCCAGGGTGGCGGTCCAAATTGGGGACGAATTTGCATAACTTGACCGTTGGGACGAGTAATCGAAAAAGCATCAAATTCTCCCTCGTCATACTCTCCGACCACGGTGAGATATTCTCCCACTGATACGTTAATTTCTTGCCACCAGCGCGGTCCTGCATCGACAATTACTTGACCAGTGTGATCAGCTAAAATAAAGTCGTTACCAACCACACTTTTTACCTGTCCAGATATGGTAATTGTTCTTGTATCTCTTAGGCCGCTGATTGCTGTTTGGGCGACAACCAAGGGAGATAAAGTAATAATTCCTGTGGTTAGCAAACTAAAGGAAATCAGTGAGATTAATTTCATTATTTTTCTCCAAGATTAAGTAATTAGGAAAAAATATTCTCAACTGGCAGATAAATATTTACCCCGATTAAACCAGTTAGTTTTTGAGGACTTCTGCGGAGATTTTTTGAGGACAAAACTAGGTTTTGCTTGTCCCGATAAGCTGGCAACCATCGAGTTAGTGGTGGGTTCAATCCAACGGACTAAATAATTGGGTTGAATACCTAAAAAGACGATTAATACCATTAGGACAAAAGCGGGGATAGTTTCCGATTTCAAGACTTTGGGATAGTAGGCAAGTTTATTATCCAATTTGCCAAAACAGGTGCGATTAAGCAGGATAACAAAGTAAACCGCCGTTAAACCTGAAGCGATGATGCAGAAAACCGTCTGCAAGGGAAAACGGGAAAAACTACCCTGAAAAACGATAAATTCCGCCACAAATCCCACTAATCCTGGAATACCAGCGCTGGCCATACCGGCGAGAATTAACAGAGCGCTAACTAGGGGTAAACCGCGAATTGGGTTCATTAAACCGTTTAAAACGTCTAAATCTCTGGTTCCGGCTTTGCGTTCGACAATGCCCACCAGATAGAATAAAAGGGCAAGAATCAAACCGTGGCTAATCATTTGCGCGACGGCACCAAGAACGCTTAAACCCGTGCCGGCGGCGGCTGCTACCAGTATATAGCCCATGTGACCGATCGAGCTGTAGGCCACCATGCGTTTAATGTCTTTTTGGGCAATAGCGCTCAAGGCCCCGTAAATAACGCTAGTAACGCCGATAATTGCCAGTCCAGAGGCGATTAAAGACCAAGTTTCTGGGAATAATTGCAGACCAAAGCGAACTAAGCCATAAGTACCCAGTTTAGCGAGAATACCACCTAATAAAATTGCTGTAGCGGGGGAAGCTTCCGTATAGGCATCCGGTAGCCAAGTGTGGAGAGGTACGAGGGGGATTTTGATGCCAAATCCCACTAACAACAGAGTTAAGAGCAGTAATTGGGTTTTTTGGGAGAAATCATCGGTCGAGAGGGAAGAATAGTCAAAAGTGCCACCATTGAGGAAACCTATGCCTAAAAATGCCGCTAGGACTAATAACCCGGAGACGGCAGTGTAGAGAAGGAATTTAATCGAAGCATAGCCACGTTTTTCGCCTCCCCAGATAGCAATCATCAGATAAAAGGGGATTAATTCTAGTTCATAGAAAACGATGAACAGCAGCAGATTTTTGGCCATTAATGCCCCAGAAACCCCAGCGTTAATTAGGAGGATGAGGATGTAGTAAAGTCGGGGACGCTCTAGTTTTTCTTCGCTACTATAGATAGCTATTCCTGTCAAGAAACAGTTTAAAATAATTAACGGTAAGGACAAACCATCGACTCCGAGGTTATAATTTAAACCGATTGGTTTTGCCCATTCGCGGTATTCAGAAAATTGAAAGCCACTGCTGGTTAAGTTATATTGAGTCAGCAGATATAAAGACCAAACGAAGACGGCGGCAACAAAAAAGAGAGTTATTTGACGTAATTTTGCTGGGGCGAATTTATCGGGGAAAAGACCGACGATAATTGCTCCAATTATTGGCAACCAAAGCAGGGTACTGAGCATATTGGTATCGATCGAATTTACAATGACTGGGATGAGAAAACGATTAGCCAACCAACAGGATGACTAATATGGAATTGACTAGATTAAACTCACTTTGCCGCTATCGAGATCATAGTAAGCACCGACAACTTTTAATTGTTTGCCGTCCACTAATTCACCGATAACTGGGGATTTGCCTAATTTCTCTACTTGATATAGCGGTAAGCGCTTGAGTGAGATACAAACTAAGCTTTGCCTGGCATGGTTTATGGCTCGTGACACTGTACCTCATACGACTGCACACCGCTATAGTTAACATTGGATTTAATTGCTCGCTCAAGTTTGTTAGAACCGGGTTGTCTTTCGGCTCGATCAACTCCCACCTGTAGGCCATCGATTAAACGACCGATTTGTCCAGGAAAACGACCCCCTTCAATGGTAGCTTTTACCGCTCCACAACGGGAATGACCGAGGACAACAATTACCTTAGCTCCTAACACCAACGTGCCGAATTCGAGGCTACCAATTTCTTCGGAAGTGGCTAAATTTCCCGCTACCCGACAAACAAATAGATCTCCTAATCCTTGATCAAAAACGATTTCTGCCGGCACGCGAGAATCGGCACAGCCCAAAATTGCCGCAAAAGGGGCTTGACTTTCGGCCACTTCTGTGAGTCGAGCTTGATCGCGGTTAGGACTTTTTTGTCTTCGTTCCCAGAAACGTTGATTGCCTTCCATGAGCATAGTTAAAGCTTGGTCGGGGTTCAATCCCTTATTTTGAGCAGTTAGCCATGGCTCGGAATTAACAGCAGTTTGGGCGTTAGTTTGGGACAGTTGCGAGCCTAAAATAGTAGCGGCTAGACCAGTTCCCAAAAAACCACCCCCATAACGGATTAATTGGCGACGAGAGGTATTGAACATCGGTAGTTGTTTCCATTAATCAGGACAAATCCTATTGTCAGGGCTGGGGATGCTAAAGAAAAGCCTAAGTTATCAAATCTTTAACTGAAAACTAGAGAAATCTGTGATAGCAGAGGCCAGCAGATGATAATACCAATCAAAGCCACCCCTAAAATAATCGACAGAAAGTAAAATTGGGTCTGGCCCGAGACGTTATATTTCAAACTCTGACCACCAAAAACCGTGGCTAATCCCACTAGGTTAACGATGCCATCCACCAGAAAGGTATCGATCCAGTTAATAATTTGCGAGATTAATCCGACGACAAAAACGATGGTGACTTTATACAATTTGGCTGTATAAAGGTCGTTGGCAAAGAAATCTTGAAGAGCTTTCGGTTGAAAAACGATCGGTTTGGGGATATTATCATTCAGATAAATATATGCTGCCGGAATTACGCCCGCAGCAGTGGAAAGCACCAAGAGAAAAGCCACTCCCAGATTTAAGTTACTTGGTAATAAATGCCATTGCGCTAATAAAATCGGCACATGAATGGCGAAACCCATGGTCACAGTCATGGGGATAACTAAGGGCCAAAGAGCTTCCGGAGAGCGCAGGGTCATTGGTTTGATTTTACCGCCAAAGAAAACGCAAAATTCTCTAGTGACACTAAAAGCAGTTAAAGCATTGACCAACAATAGCACTAATAACAGTAAACCACTGACTTCTGCGAGGCGATCGCCCATGGGGGCTAATGACCAAAAACCACCAAAGGGAGGCAGTGCGACTAAACTAGCGGCACCGACGAGATAACAAATACCAGAAACGGGACGACGGGACCATAAACCGCCGTATTGGCTTAAATCCTGGCTGATATTATTCCAAATGATGTTACCCACCACCATGACTAACAGGGACATAGCGATCGCGTATGTAAACAGTAACACTAAAGCGGTTTCTGTTTGTCCGGTGGCCACAGCGATAAAAATCAGTCCCATGTAGGCACTGACGGAATAGGAAAGGGAGCGCTTAACATCGATCTGGGCGATCGCAATTAAACCCGCACCGATGGCAGTGACAGAGCCAACAATGGTCATTACTTGTAAGGTTAAAGGCGATAATTGTAGCACCGGCTCTAATTTCACCAATAACCAGGCTCCAGTGGAAACGACGACGGTATTCCGCAGAATTGTCGCCGGCATCGGTCCTTCCATGGCCTCATCTAGCCATAAATGCAGGGGAAATTGAGCGCATTTGCCCATCGGACCGGCAATCAGGGCTAAACAGAGTAAATTAGCCACATTGGGGTTTAAATTGGCTGTAGCCGCCCATTCTGCCAATTGGTCAAAGTTCCAGGTTCCCGCTAGGGGTAAAAGGGCCACCACTCCCATCAAGAGGATTAAATCGCCAATCCGTTTGGTTAGAAAAGCATCCCGCGCCCCCGTCACCACCAGAGATTGATTGAACCAGAAACCAATCAGCAGATAAGTGCCGAGGGTGAGAACTTCTAGCACACAATAGCTGAAAAATAGCGAATTACAGATAACGAGGGCGCACATACCCCCTTCAAAGAGAGCGACGAGAGAATAAAATCTTGCCCAACCCCAATCCATTTCTAGATAGGCGATCGCATATACCTGAGCGGCGAGGTTTAAGCCGGTAATTAGCAGTAAAGCCCCGATGTTAACAGCCGAAATCTGCACATCTAAAGATATGCTTAAATCTGCCGCATTTAGCCAATTAAATGCTAGAGATTGCGGTGGACGACCCCAAACGGCGATTAAAGCAAAAAGGCTATGGAAAAAAGCCAAGAAAGTCATGATCAAGTTCAGATAACCAGCCGGTCGCGGGCCGGTTTGCCGGATAATGCCGGGAGACCAGGGTAGAGCCAGAAGTGCGCCCGCAAAGGCATAAAGAGGTACCAACCAGATAGTCTGGCTGAAGGACTCGAACATATAACCACCTCAAGAAGAAAAATGATCCTGAATTAAAGTTTAAGGTTTAATGGGTCACTAATAGGCTGTGGCCATTTTTTAACGGGGCATGAATGGGGATGGTTTGACTAGCTTCCAGTAGGTATTTTAAAAAAGCATCGGCAATCACGGAAAGTTGTTTTCCGGCCAGGTAACAAACGTACCAATGGCGCTGAATCGGAAACTGTTCCACGTCGAGGATGGCTAGTTCGCCGTTTTCCCCTTCCGAGATGAGAGTGTGCTTAGATAGTACCGATATTCCCAAACCGCCAGAAATAGCCTGTTTAATAGCTTCGTTACTGCCTAATTCCAAGCGCACCTTAACTTTAATATCGTGGAGATTAAATAATTTTTGTACCGCTTGTCGGGTTCCGGATCCCGATTCGCGCATGATGAAAGGTTGATGGTTGAGGCACTCAAGGGGGAGATTTTTCTTACCCACCAAAGGATGATCCCGTCGCGCCACCACCACTAGAGGATTTTCCAGAAAAGACTGAGAACACAGTTCCACTTCTTCCGGCGGTTGACTGAGAATATAGAGGTCATCCTCGTTGTTTGACATTCGCTCTTGCAGTTTCTGATGATTAGTCACTTGCAGGGCGATGTCAATGCCAGGATACTGTTGACAGAACGCCCCCAGTAATCGCGGCACAAAGTATTTAGCGGTGGTAATTACGGCTAAAGTCAGCTTTCCCTGTCTAGTTCCCTTAATATCGGCCACTTTCATTTGAAAGTTGTCCAATTTATCAAAAATCTCTTGACAGGTGAACAGTAATTCCTGACCCGCTTCGGTTAAAAATAAACGTTTGCCAATTTGCTCGAATAGCGGTAAACCCACGGCTTTTGTGAGTTGTTTGACTTGGGTTGAGACGGTGGGTTGAGTGATAAATAACTCCTCGGCCGCCTTGGTGAAGCTACTGTGTCGAGCGGTAGCCTCAAAAACCCTTAACTGGTGCAGGGTTGCCTGTATCAAGTTCCTATGCCCTCCTCAATAACAACTATTTGTTACGATAGATCCTAACGTTTTTATAGATTCTAGTCAATTAACTTTTTGATAAATATAGATTTTAATAGATATAACCGCCGCTCCCCTACTCCCCATAATTCATAATTATCTTGCTACAATCAGAAAACAACCATCTATTAAAAATAAAAGACAATGGTTAGTTATCTTGATATTGACGACGATCTTCTTTTCCCAGATAGTGATGGTCAACCGATGGCAGATAATACCGAACAATACGAGTGGATTGTCAAAATTAAGGAGAATTTAGAGATTATCTTCGCCGATGATCCTACGGTGTTTATTGCCGGAGATTTACTTTGGTATCCTCTGCGTTCTACTTTGGTTTCACCAGTTGCTCCCGATGTGATGGTAGCTTTTGGCCGTCCCAAAGGACGAAGGGGTTCTTATCGTCAATGGCAGGAAGAAAATATCGCTCCTCAAGTGGTTTTTGAAATTCTATCACCGAAGAATACAAAAGCAGAAATGAGTCGAAAATTAGAGTTTTATGACACCTATAGCGTGGAAGAATACTACTTATATAACCCGATGCGCTGTCGTTTACAAGGATGGCAAAGACAGGGAGAGAATTTAAGAGAAATTATCCCCATTAATGACTGGATAAGTCCCCGTTTAGGTATGCGTTTTATCTGGGATAAATCTAGTTTAGAATTGTATCGTCCTGATGGAGAGAAATTTTTAACAACTGTTGAGTTAGAGTCTCAAATGCGTCAAGAAAAGAAACGCGCTGATCAAGAAAAGAAACGTGCCGATAAAGAAAAGAAACGCGCTGACCAAGAAAAGAAACGCGCTGATCGACTAGCGAAACGCTTACAGGCGTTAGGATTAACTTTAGAAGAAGAATAATACCATTTTTCTTTATTGGTAGCAGGCATGACCATCTCTATCTTTACTTTGGGAAAATAGTATTTAGGGTTTGCGGCAAAAAGTTTTTCTTGGGGGTAGGGTGTGGGGTGTGGGGTTTTACCGATTTTCAGGTGGTCAACTACCTAATTTTCAGGGAAAAAGTCCCGGAATTTTCCCCCTGATCACTCCCAGTCCGCTACTTTTTGATTGACAAAAAGTCTAAAAGTTTTACCCAACAAGGTTTTTAGATTTATTCAGCAGACCCTAAATAAAGAAATTGGCGTTAGGTAAATATGTGTCTAGTTCACGACAAAGCTCAAAAGCATAACGAGCATGACCTCGTTTTTGACCTGATAAAAAACTGCCATCTATACCTATTTTAATCGAATAATTCTGGTTCATTTTTTTATTTTTGGCAATTTATTGAGCTAAATATTTTGCAATTTTATCTTAAAAAAACCTAAAATATTGGCTAATTGTGAGATTAATAATAAACCCGAAAGGAATACTTTTGATGTTTGCTCACATTGTTTTAAAAATGGATAAGTTAGTAGTTGAAAGTAAAAGTTTAATGGCTCAACTTTCAGGGATGTTTGATTACGACGAGAACGAATTTGATGGAAATAGTAAGCACCACAACCATAGTTAAAATGTTGTCGCCAGAATTTAGTCAGGGTGAGGTGATGGGCATGGTAAATGATCGCATCGTCAATATAGACTAGGGGATAACCAGCCCCTAACCAGCGATCGCAAAATTCTCGATCTTCTCCGGCGGCGAGGGGAAAGCTAAGATCAAATTGTCCGACTTTTTGGAATAATTCTCTAGAAAGGGCGAAATTATTAGAAGCAAAAAACTGGACTTTTTGGGATTGGTGATTATAGTAATCGTAGAGGTAATCGATCAATAGCTGACTAGCAGTGGAATAGGGGTTATTGGGCAGGGCGTTGATCGTTTTTCCTCCTAAGAGAGCGTTTGGTGTTTCTAAGAAGCCTTTTTCAAGGGCTGAGAGCCATTTTTGATCAAGGGTGCAATCATCATCGGTAAAGGCTAAATATTCACCTTGGGCTGCGTTAGCACCAGTATTTCTGGCTTTAGCCGGTCCTGAATTATTCTGACGAATGAGAGTTAAATTTAATTGATTTTGGTAAGGGTTAACCAGGGTATCAAGGGGTTGATTACTGCCATCATCGACGATAATAATTTCAAAGTTATCTGGAGGATAATCTAGACTTAGGAGAGAGTCTAGGCAGGTTTTGAGTCTTTCGGGACGGTTATAGGTGGGAGTAATAATAGAAAAAGTGATTGGCGTTTCTGTCATCATAAACTTGAATAGTTTCTTTATTTGCGGCTAGTTTTAGGAGAATTTCGCAGGAGATTAAGCGTGGTAAAAATTTGCGAAAATAATTGGGGGAAAGCGAAGCGGAGGGTGGCAGTATAGATAGTTATTCCCAGAAGGGGGCATATTATTAAACAACCTTGAGGTTTTAACCAAGAGCTGAGTAATTGTTGAGTTATTAAAATCGTTAAACCCATTATAACCGTGCTAGTAATGGGGGCGATAAATTGAGCTAGATAGGTTTTCCAAGAAAGGGAAATTAATTTACTTAAAAGCCATTGTCCGAGGGGAAAAACTAGATAATCACTGAGGACATAAGCTGTGGCTACGGCTAAAATGCCCCACTGCACGGCGATGAGGCAAGCGATAACATTTAAAGTGGCATTGAGTAAACCTAATTTAAATTGTAGCAAGGGTTGACCGAGGGAAACAAAAGCAGACCTTTGAAAGACAGTAATCGCCCGAAGTATTCCCACAAGGGAGATAATTTGCAGAATAGGAATAGTATTAGTCCATTTTTGACCAAAGATGATCATGATAAAATAATAAAAATCACCATAATCAGACATCGCCAAGATGTTTATAAAGAATGAAAAAAAAACATATTTTCTACAAATAGTCTTTATCCTTAAAATCAAAAATATTTATGTGAATTCAGTGATCTTTTTAAGGAACAGTTTTAGATAGACCACTCACTGAATTTCTGACCTGTAAACTGGCGTAATTGCTCCACATCATCTTTGAGATATTCAATTAATTGCTGACGCAATTCTGTATCTAAGATAGGTTTACTAACGGGAGTGGAAAAAGGAAAATAAATTAATTTATTTATTAACATGATTTCTCAGACTAGGTGGAAGATGATTTATTTTGGTCATTACTGGTAAAGATGCAATCCTCTCACCAACGTTAGTTTTTCTTCGTTTATAAATTGGCTTATGTAATTTTTTTTGATGCTTAATGATTTCAAAATTGTCGGATACTCCCAAAAATTTAAAGACAGTTTGTAGAGTTTTCTGAGGAGTATTTGATAATTCTTCAGAGGAGATGACTAAAATTTTGTCAGGAGAATAATACTGTAGATATTGTTCTATTTGTAAACAATACTGACTACGACAGATATAAGAATTATTTTCAAAATCTGTCAATGCTTCCGCTAAGGTTCGATCCTCGGTTCCATCAGCATATCTATGAACATACTGAGAAAGAATTCTTTGAATGAGATATCGGACAACATCAATTAATTTAGCATAGGGAATAACAGAATACATTCTCTCAGGAACTCCCGTAAAAATGGGGTATTTAGCATAAGAAGGTGAAGCCTCTCCATAAATTTTAGCACTACTGACAAACTGGGACTTGTACCATATCCTTTGTCCAAAAGGGCAATCGCAAACGTTTCTTAACATTTTAACTTGAGTTATTTTGGGCAACGAGACTTCAAGATTCTAACGATTTCCTACCATATTATTCTCAATAATTCCCTGATTAATGATATTGAATTTATGCACTTGTCGAAAAATCACTTTTGTCTAAACCCTTATCTAATAAGGATTTTCATCCTTTTGATCAAATATTAAGTTTTGTATGCGATTGCCCTGCTTTGTCCAATGAATATCATCAAATAGGAGAACTGCGTGGGGACTGAGATAGGGTTTAATTCGTGCCAAATAATGCGATGACCTTTCCTGTTAAGTGACTGGGAATATTTACATTGAGTAATTTCAGAAAACTGGGAGTTAAATCTAATAAATCAATATCTCCTAGCTGTCCTTTTTGATGTATTGATTCTCCAGCTGCTATGATAAAACCATTAAGAGAATGATAGCTATCTCGATGATAATGAGAGAGAGATTGATTGATTTCTGTTTGAGGGTGTAGTAATTTTTCCATATAATATTGGGCGGGTTGCCATTCAATAAAAATATCGGGTAGATTATCTGGTATATCGCAATTAAACCAATCGATGGTTTTAGCAATCTGTTTAATGGCTGGTTTTTTGGTAATAGGATCGATTAACTGTTGCAAATTAGCTTCTATTTCATTTAATAAGTCATAGTATTCTTGCCCAGGTTGAACAATGCCTTGAGGTTCCCTTCCTTGTAAATTAACTCGTATAAAGCTGGTGTAGAGGGAAGGAATAGTAAAAGCGCGGGTTTTTTGCCAGTCAGTATTATTAGCAAAATCATCATTTAATAATCTTTCTTGTAAGGATAGGGAAAAATAATTACTTAGAGATTTTCGCCAAGATTGGGGAATAAAACGACGAGCTAAATTTAAAGGATTTAGAGAAATATTTTCTGGAGTAGATTGTAAAACGTGATAACCTAATTTTTGACAAAAATCTGGTATTAATTCTGTAGTGTGGTAACTATCTTCTATGCCAAAAGCAGAGTAAATAACAATATTAGCACGGCTGGGCAGTTTCTCCAAAAGTAAGCTGATTTCTCGATCTATTGCCTGATAAATGTCTCGAATAGCTTGACTGAGTTGATTTTGATTAGAATTGACTTCTTGACGATATCTCCAAAAGCGATGAGCGGCTGTATGGGATTCATAAAAGCCAATACTGATTAAATCAAAATTATCCTGTTGACACAATTTGCGGCAGAGTTTTCCTTTTTTAGCGATTCTTTCTAGGAAAGAATTATACATTAATAAATCCGTAGCAAAAGAAGCATTAGCATCAAACTCTGAGACAGTAATTTGGGAACCAAAAATATTTTTAACATCTTCTAACAATTGAGGGGGATTAGTCTGGGGGGTGAGATGACAAATAGCGGCTTTATGAATAGCCCAATTAGCAACTTGAATTCCTAGTAAATTACCGACAATTACACTATCAGGAGCATCGATAATGGCTACTTTTTTATTGGTATCCTTTAAATAAGACCAAAAAGGTAATACTTGAGTATTAGCAAAATTATAGGGTTGGAGATTATAGGTTTTGGGGGTTAATTGACGGAAATAATAATAACCATGGTTTGCCCGCGAAATACCACTGATAAGACTTAAAGATGTACCGTGTTCACCCACATATTCGGAACCAGTAATTTTTGCCCAACAGCCTTTTTCCATAAGCGAGGCAATGGTAGGTAAATAACCTGCTTTTACCCAATTTTGAATTAAACGATCATCACCACCATCAATGGCAATTAAAATTAAGGGAGGTTGGTTAACAGTCATAATTTTTAGAGTAAACTGAGATTACAAGTTAGGAGTTTGATTATTCATTAAGGATAAAAAGGCTGGTTTTAAGGAAGTAAAATCAATTTTTCCTAGATTCCCTCTGTTGGGAATTAAATCACCGGCAAAAGCGATAAATCCTTCGTGAGTGTGGTCACTTCCTCGAAAAAATTCTGGTTTAGTTTGGGTTATTTCAGCCCGGGGATGATGGACTTTTTCCATAAAATAGGGTAACGGTTGCCATTCTACTAATAAATCAGGTAATTCGCTGTCAATATCATTGTTAAATAACTCTCTGCTACGCCAGATTTTCTGAATAGCTTTTTGTCCACTTCGTTTATCAATTAATTGAGATAAATCTGCTTCAATTTGATTTAAAACCGCTTCGTATTCCTCCCCGTGACTCACAATTCCTTGAGGTTCTCTTCCCTGTAGATTAACACGAATAAAACTCATATAAGCAGAAGGAATAGCGAAAGCTTTGGTTTGATTCCAATCTGTTCCCTGACGAAAATTATCGGCAAATATTTTTTCTTTGATGTCTCTAGGAAGATAACGACTCAGGAACATACGCCAAGTTGTGGGGATAATCTGACGCAGGATATTTAAGAGTGTTGGGGGTAAAATATTATCATTAATTGCTTTCTGATAACCAAGTTTATGGCAAAAATCTTCGATTAGCCCTTCGGTGGAGTATCTATCAATTAAACCAACGGAAGAAGCAATAACAATGTTAACATTTGGAGGTAATTCTTGCAGAATTGAACCAATTTCTCGGTCAATAGCCTGATAGATTTCTCTAATAGCATAAGTTAGTTCCGTTAAGGCAATAACTTTCTCATTACCTTGAGCTTCAGGGCGATATTTCCAAAATTGATGTCCTCCCGTATGACATTCGCCAAATACTGATACAATTAAGTCATAGTTATCTTGAGACAAAAGATAGCGACATAATTCACCTTTTTTAGCTAAACGATTTCTTAAGCGCTGATAAATTCTTTTGTCTTCTGGGAAACTACTGATAAATTTTTCAGTAATATTATCGGGTTGGCTAAACTTTTGATTAATAGTAGATAGTAGTTTTTCTGGATAGCTAGACGGAGGAATATAGTGGGAATTGTGAACTGCCCAATTGTATAATTGAATTCCTTGCAGATTAGGTATAATATCCAAATCGGGAATATCAATCAAAGCTACTTTTTTATCGGTTCCTTGATAGTCAGACCAAAAAACTTTTTGTGTTGCTGCTGTCTTTTCTACCGTGTATAAATCATAGCTACCAGTTTTTAATTGACGAAAATAATAAAAACCTTGTTCTTTTTGGGAAACACCGCTAAATAATCTTGTCCAAACGCCATCTTCATTAATTAAATCTACTCCTATGGTTCGTCCCCAACAACCTCGATTCATAATTGAGTTAATATGAGGAAGATAGCCTTCCCTAGCCCATTTTTCAATTAGGTTAGCATCGCCTGCATCTAAACCTAGAATAACTAAGGGGGAAGAATTAATAGAAGTATTCATGATTTTTTTACCTCCTTTTTTTAACAAAACTTATAACTTTTGATGCAGTAGTCTATCATATAAACTCAAAAAGTTATCGACAAAAATATCCTCTGTTAAATGTGCGAGGGCAAATTTTCGGCCATGGTACCCCAATTTTTCGGCTAGTTCTCGATTTTGTAAGATTTTTAATAAACTTGTCGCTAAAGCATCCACATCCCCTGGCGGAAACAGAAAACCAGTTTTTTCCTCTGTTACTATGTCTTGAGAACCACCAGTGGCGCTGGCAATTACCGCAGTACCTCGCATCATAGCACTGGCGGTAATTAAGCCAAAGGGTTCCGCCCACAGAGAGGGGACTACCTGCACCCAAGCGTTAGAAAATAGAGCTTCCATGGCGTTACGAGGCATCTGTCCGTGCATGACGACGTTTTTAGTTAAATTAAGCTCTATTATACGTTTTTCGAGATTGTCTCGCTCTACTCCCTCTCCAACTAGATTTAATTGTGCCTGGGGAATTTGGGCGATAACCTGAGCAAAAGCCCGTAATAATATGTCTGCTCCCTTTTCCTTGACTAAACGGGCAGCAAAAGCAATATTTGGGGGAAATTGTAAGGGTAGGCGTTGGTTTTCTTGGGGGACTCCGTGCCAAACTACTTCTACATGATTAAAATTGGCTTCTAGCATCGACTCTTGGACGGTTTTGCTGGCGGCAGTCCAAAGATTAAAGTTATTACCCCATTTTTGCCATAAATTCATCTGTAACATTAACGGCAGCCAATCGCGCAAGGGGAGACAACGATTTTGATAGCAGGGAATACCGAAGGGAACTTGACAGGGTACTCCGTTCGGTAGTAATTTTGTTCCTATTGGACAGATGGCCCGATACCAAACGGCATAATAAATACTAGGAATATCTTTGAGCAAGGGTAAGATTAAAGGGGATAATTGGGTTAAAAATAGGAAGATATGTACCAAATCTGGCTGAAATGTTTTTAAAACTTGTTGCAAGTGCTGTACTGCCCAAAAGTTGCCAGTTTGGAGAATTGTTCGCCAAGAAGATGTGGTTCCAAAACAGGTATAATCTGCCTCTGGGTTCATTTTTAGGGGTTGAGCATTGCTGGAAAAGCAACGAGCATCATGTCCCCTTTGCCGCAACTTATCCCGCAAGGATAGCATCAATAATTCTGCGCCTCCGCTAGGGGTTGAATAGTCATTAATTAGTAAAATTTTCATGCAATTAGGTATTTAATTTTCAGAGGTGGGTTTTAAGAGTCTTCCTAGTTCCCATATTTGTTGAAACAGTTGAGGAAAGAGGAGAAAAAAGCTGAGAATATAGGCAATTGTTCCCAGGAGGGAAGCAATAACTAAATTCAGCAAGGGATAGGAATGAGATAAAAAAATTCTTTGAGTGCCAAGCAGGGTAAAAATCATAATTGCTGTGCAGGTTATAGGGGCAATAAATTGCGATAGATAGGTTTTCCATGTCAGGGGAATTAATTGACTTAAAAGCCATTGTCCAAGGGGAAAAACTAGATAATCACTGAGGACATAAGCTGTGGCTACAGCTAAGATTCCCCACTGTAGGGCGATTAAACAAGCAATAATATTTAAAACTGCATTGAGTAGTCCCAATTTAAACTGTAATATGGGTTTGCCTAGGGCGACAAAAGCAGACCTTTGAGAGAAAGTGATAGCATGAAGTATTCCCACGAGGGGAATAATTTGGAGAATAGGAATAGCGTTAGTCCATTTTTGACCAAACAAACTCACCAATAATTCTGGACTGAGAATTATCACGGCAAAAAAGACTGGAAAAGCGATTAAGCTGGTAAATTGAGTGATTCGATAATAGGCGGCTATAAACCCTTGAGAATCTTTTTGCAAGCGCGAAAAAGTTGGTAAAGCAACTTGGTTTAATGTTCCGATTAACAATTGGGTCATTACTTCTAAAATTCGATGGGAAATTGCATAATAACCTAGGGCAACTTCCCCTAAAAAATAACCGACTAATAGATTATCAGTTTTCTGGTTAAAGAACTCCATCATTTTATATCCTAAAACATTGATACTAAAAGAAAATATTTCTGTTAAAGTTATCCAAGAAAATTCCCATTTTGGTCGCCAATTGCCGGCAGTCCAAAGAACAACAACCCCCATAAGTTCGTAGGTTAACTGTTGGCTGACTAAACTCCAAACACCGTATCCTAAAAGTGCCATGACCACACCGACGATACCAGCAATGATGATTCCTAATAAAGAGCGAGTTGCCAGGACTTTAAATTTAAAATCACGTCTTAATAGGGATGCTTGAGTTTGACTAAAAGCATTAATAATAAAAACTAACGCAAGAATTTGTAGGATAGGAATTAAAGAGGGTTGATGAAAAACTTTAGATATTAAAATAGCAGAAAAAAAAGTGATAGTTGTTAAAAGACATCCCGTAAATACCTGTGTCCAAAAAACTGTATTTATATCTTGCGATTCTAAATCCTGTTTTTGAATCAATACTTGAGCAAACCCTTGATTTAAAAAAATCTGCATGAAGTTTATCAATACATTAGCCAATGCTACTAAACCAAAAGCTTCTGGAGTTAATAGACGAGCGAGAATTAAAAATATTATAAATGAACCCGCTTGACTACCCCAATTTTGCAGTCCTGACCAAAAAATGCCTTGAATAGTTTTCTTTTTAATGTTCATCTTTAATATATTTTAATTTCAGCCTTTATTATAGATCAAAATCTTGCTATAATCAGAAAACAACCATCTATTAAAATTAAAAGACAATGGTTAGTTATCTTGATGTTGACGACGATCTTCTTTTCCCCGATAGCGATGGTCAACCGATGGCAGATAATACCGAACAATATGAGTGAATTGTCAAAATTAAGGAGAATTTAGAGATTATCTTTCCGGATGACCCTAAGGTGTTTATTGCCGGAGATTTACTCTGGTATCCTCTGCGTTCTACTTTGGTTTCACCGGTTGCTCCTGATGTGATGGTAGCTTTTGGCGGTTCCTATCGTCAATGGCAGCAAGAAAATATCCCTCCTCAAGTGGTTTTTGAAATTCTATCACCGAAGAATACAAAAGCAGAAATGAGTCGAAAATTGGAGTTTTATGACACTTATAGGGTAGAAGAATACTATTTATATAATCCGATGCGCTGTCGTTTACAAGGATGGCAAAGACAGGGAGAAATTTTAGCAGAAATTATCCCCATCAATGACTGGATAAGTCCCCGTTTAGGTATGCGTTTTATCTGGAATGAATCAAGCTTAGAATTGTATCGTCCCGATGGAGAGAAGTTTTTAACAACCGTTGAGTTAGAGTCTCAAATGCGTCAAGAAAAACAGCGTGCGGATAAAGAGAAAAAACGTGCAGACCGACCAGCTGAACGCTTACAGGCGTTAGGATTAGGTTTAGAAGAGGAATAGTTATTGATGGGAGTATCTCAGATTTATGGTACAATTAGGTGTAAGGTTCTGTTTTTAAAACAATTATGAAAGGAATTAACTTTGTAATTAATGAAAAAGGTGAAAAGAAAGCTGTCCTCATTGACTTAGAAGAATGGGGAGAACTTTGGGAAGATTTTTCAGATATTTTAGTCTCTCGTAGTCGAGAAAATGAATTAGAAATTTCTTGGGATGAGTTAAAACAAGAATTAGAAACAGAAAATACACTCAATGAATAATTATCGAATTCAATTTAAAACTTCTGCAGCCAAAGAATTCAAAAAATTACCCCTTTCGGTTAAGCAACGGGTGGGTGAAAGTCTTGATCAACTACAGCAAGATCCTCGTCCCTCTGGTGTTGTTAAACTACAAGGAGAATATCAATTATATCGGGTTCGTATCGGTGATTATCGCATTGTTTACACAATAGATGATCATGATAAAATAATAAAAATCACCAGAATTAGACATCGCCAAGATGTTTATAAAGAATGAAAAAGAAACATATTTTCTACAAATAATCTTTATCCTTAAAATCAAAAACATTTATATGAATTCAGTGATGTTTTTAAGGAACAGTTTTAGATAGACCACTCACTGAATTTCTGACCTGTAAACTGGCGTAATTGCTCCACATCATCTTTGAGATATTCAATTAATTGGTGACGCAATTCTGTATCTAAGATAGGTTTACTAACGGGAGTGGAAAAAGGAAAATAAATTAATTTATTAACATGATTTCTCAGACTAGGTGGAAGATGATTTATTTTGGTCATTATCGGTAGTTGAGCTATGTGATTACCTAGGAATGTTTTCCTTCTTTTGAGTACAGATTCATGCAGCCTTTTTCGACAGTTGATAGAAGTTATATTATCGGATACTCCTAAAAATCTAAATATTTTTGGTAAAACTTGTTCTGGGTAATAATATAATTCTTCCGTGGTGATAATCAAGAGATTAGCAGCATCAAAATACTGTAAATACTGCTCTAACTGCAAATAGTAACGGCTCCGACAAATGTAGGGATTATGAGAGTTATCTTCAAAATCACTGAGAGCTTCCTCAATGGAACGATTTTCTCCTCCATCCGCTAATTTGTGAACATAATGGGAGATAAGTCTTTGAATTGGTTCTCTAACTAGATAGATTAGTTTCACGTCAGGAAGAATTTTAGACATCAGTGAAGCGGTTTCTGGCCAGTGGGGGAAATTGGTATAATTAGGGGAAGCTTCTCCATAGATTTTTCCTTTACCCCGAAATTGAGATTGATACCAGCCTAGTCCTTTATACCAATTCTTTTTCTCAAGAAAAAAGTCTAGTTCTTTCTCTGTTGACATAGAAATATCTGGGTGACAATTTAGATAATAATGAAGGCTGGTTGTTCCGCATTTCATCCCTCCGATAATAATAAAATTGGGGAGAATTTTTTGTCGTTGTTTAGGATTAGAGAGAGGCTGAATTGATTTGGTCATAAACTTACCATAAATTGTGACTCAAAAGCGAAGGAATTCTTTGAATTTATTAAAATTAATTTGATTTAAAATAATTTGTGTACCAGATAATGCACGATAACGCCATCGACCCATAAATTGCATTAAAGGAGAACTGGTTGGTAGAAGATAAGAGTAAGGATATTTGTTTTGTAAGGCTGTTGAAATGTTTAAAGAAAAAGTTTCTTGGAAAACCTGACTTAAAATATTTGCTAATTCAGGATAGTCTAATTTTTTTGCCATTTCTATTATTAGATTACCGCAATAATTAAGGTAATCTAAGCGTTTTTGAGCATTACCACAGTATAGTATGCCTCCATCTAGATGGTCTTCTAATTCATTAGCTAAACGCATTAATAAAACCTCTTTCTGTTGTTGCTCCAGCTTGTCTAAATTCCGATAAAGGTTAATTATATTATTTTCTTGCCAATTTAAAGCAGTATATTTTGCTATATAACTTTCAATAGATTCCCCCATTATTTTTCTAATTTGAGCTTGTTTTTTCGCCGTGATCCCTCTTGCTCCATCGCCAAAATCTCCGAACTCGTAAACAGCATGAAGTAATCCCCCTGCTATCACATCAATGGGTGCATTAACAGAGACTAAAATGCTGGCTGTTCCGACTAAGTGGTTAATAAAAGGTTTTCCTGAACCTCGAAAAAAGCCCGTAAATAAACGACTCGCCAACTGATAGGATTGATGAATACAGACTAAATCAGCTTCTGTATATCCTGCCTTGTGTAGTTGATTAAACAATTGCAAATTAGTTTGAGCAAAAAGATACATGATTCACCTCCTGAAAAAATCGGGTTGCACACTTTGGGGATAATTATTCAATACATATACACCAAAACAATTGATCAAGTTGAGAAAATTTTTTGCCATCAGAGCAAATCATCAGGATGTATATCACCTTTATAAATCCCTACAAATAAAGTTTTTAGGTGTTGTCAGCGTTCCCAATCAGGTATTTTTGCAAAACTTAGATACACCCAAATCAAATCACCTCTAAACTATACAACCTCTAAAAAACAGCTAAAAAAACGGCAATTTATCTTCAACTTGACTCAAAACGGTTCGATTTAGCCATGAGTCATAACGGATAGAGAGAGTTTTATGTAATGATTTTTCAGCAGCTAGTTGACGATGATAGGCTAACCACTTATAATGTCCCCGAATAAAGGGATCATCCTTAGTTAGTTGCCATTTTTGGCGAAAATACTCTAAACTGATTCGATTCCATTCTTCACTCCAACGTAAACGAAAATAAGGCAAATCTGTTGCTTCAAAAGGAGGAGGTGCAACATAACTAATTACAGAATTGGGTTCAAAATAAATAGCTTCTTTTCCTGCTAAATCTCTTATTTGTAAGCACAGGTCAATATGTTCTGCGGTACTCATGAACTGCTCATCTAATATTCCTAATTGTTCAAAAACTGACATTTTGATTAATGTACAATGAAATTCAACTAATTCTGTAGGTTCTCGCTTTAATTGTTCTTGAACTTGGCCAACTTTGCGTTTACACCAACGGTGTTTTTCAAAAAAGGTTTTCTTTCCTTGTTTTTCTCGAAAATGAGCAAATCCCCCTGCCATGTGAATCACTTGATCTTCGGGCTTTCCTTCCAGATACAATGGGGAAACTAGCAATGCTCCTGTTTCTTGCGCACATTCTATTAACCGTTCCAACCAACCCGATGTGACTAAAACATCATTATCAATAAAAACAACATAGGGAGTTTTCACTTGGTTTAAAACTAAATTTCGGGCTTGGTTGGGGGCAAGATAAGTTTCTTTGCGAACTAAAGTAAAACCCTTTTCTTTTGCCTGAGCTTCTACGTATTGCTGAATATGAGAAGGGGAATTACCATCTACATAGAATAAATCAAAGAGAACATGGGTATTTTGGTAAATGCTTTCAAGGGAAGCTTGAGTATAGCTAAATCGTTCCCGTTGGGTGACAATTAAAGTAACTTGAGCCATCGATTTCATCTAAACCTCTTTGAGTTAATAAGGTGAATTAAAAACAATTAACTGATGTTAGCAAGCTCTGGTTTAGGTTTCGTCATAAATTCCTCATGGTAAGAGCGCTCGGTATTGACTTTCCAGAGATTATGATTAGCCCCCATAATATTCTCAGCAGCTAGGATGGCCGATAACATAGAATGGTCTTGATTATTATAGCGGTGCATTCCATTTCTGCCCACAGATTGCAGATTTTCAAAACTATCGACATAGTTTTGAATCACCAGTAAATGTTGCTGATATTCGTCGTCATAAACGGGATAAGCTTTCTTTTGGCGAATTACCGTCCCGTCCACCACTTTTTTGATGTCATCTACGAGGCCAAGATTAACTATTTCCTGACTAGCTAGTTTAATTAAATCCTGATTATTCATTTCCCATAAATCATCTCCTTCGCTACAAAAATACTCCATTCCTAAGCAAGTTTTCTGAGGGTCGGGAACCATTTCCGGACTCCAGTTTTTAAAGTTCTGAATCCGTCCTACTTTAAATTCAGGACTGTGAATATAAATCCAATTATCGGGGAAAATATGCTCTTGATTGATGATAATTGGCACGATTAAAAAGTCACGATATTTGAGTCCACGGGCAGCCTTGAGAACATTTTCAGGCGGTAAGGGGTCTAAACGGTGCATCAGGGCAGTAATCGGCATGGTATTGATAAAATTATCGCCCGTAATCTCGGTTATTTCCTCACCTTTTTTGATGATGATACTGGTAATTTTTTGACCGTCTCTTTTGACTTTAATAACCTCCGTATCTAGCCACACGGGACAATCCTGGGCTTCTAACTTTTCTTGAAAACGTTCCCACATCATCCCCGGTCCAAGCAGCGGATAATCAAACTCTTTAATTAAAGTTTTGGTATCATTTGCCCCAAAAAAAGCATTAATAACAGCTTTCTTTAAGGATAATCCTTGAATACGTTGGGCTGCCCAATCTGCCCGAATTTGGGTGCAGGGAATCCCCCAAACTTTTTCGGTATAACTTTTAAAAAAAGTTTGATACAACCGTTGACCAAAGCGATTAGTCACCCATTGTTCAAAATTTTCTTCTAGGGGTAAAGGATAAAATTTAACTTTGAAGTAACTATAAACAATTAATATACTCTGGATAAACCCTAAATTACTAACAGCATTCATGGGTTCCAAGGGATAACTAAAAAATTTACCCTGATAGTAAATCCGTGATACACGGGGAACTTTAATAAAATCATCCCCTAACATTTCCCGCCACAGGTGTTGTACTTCGGGAACTTTGGTAAAAAAGCGATGACCACCGATATCGAAGCGATAGTCCTTGTAGGTTTCGGTGCGAGAAATGCCCCCAACTTGATCGCCTTTTTCTAGTACAATTGAATGTAGTCCCTGTTTAGCTAGACAATAGGCGGCAGTTAATCCGGCCGGTCCGCCACCAATAACCACGGTATTAGGAAAATTAGCTTTATTTACTGTTTTCACGGTTTACCCTCAATTTTTTCACAAATTTTGTCAACTCAAGCCAGACGTTTCAGCCAATAGCGTCCTGTACCGAGGGCAAAAGCCAAACCACTGTAGAGATAATATAACCAGTGCCAAGGTAGGGTTAATATCGCAAATCCTAATCCTCGCTTTTGTTGGAAAAACTTATAAACAGGTAAATTTAACAGAACTAAGCCCAAGACTAACACACCCACGCCTAAAAGCAAATGAAAATACCATAAACTGGCTAACAGAAAAAATAAAAGCGCATAGACGAATACAACACTCCAACGGCTAGACCATTGTAAATTGAGGTCATTGACAAAATTTTGTTGGCGGTGAATTAATTCTGTCCAGGGTAGGGCGCGATAGAAAAAATCGGCTCTCAATAGGGAAAAAACCGTCCAATGTTTGAGATGTTTAATGTAGATATCTTTGCACAAACGAATGCGGTAGCCGTGAGCTTTGAGACGATAACCCAGTTCGATATCTTCAATAGAAGGATGACGATAACTTTCGTCAAAGCCGCCCATTTTCTCAAAAATATCCCGTTTAATCGCCCCACAAGCTCCCCAAAAAGTGGAAGCTTCCTCACAACCAATTTGATGATTATAATGATGAAAAAGGTTTTTATACTGGGAAAGAAAATTAACCGCTCTGGGTTGGTCATCGTAGGAACCAATCAAAGCTGCTAGGGTAGAATCTTGATGGAATACTTGGGCGATTTTTGCTAAAGTATCGGGATGAATAGTCACATCTGCATCCATAAAAAAGAGAATATCACCCTTAGCCATGGCCGCCCCTTGATTTCTTGCCACTGCCGGCCCCTGATTACTTTCTAACTGTAAGACTTCTGCCCCAAAACTGACTGCAGTTTCATAGGATTGGGGATCATTTCCATCAACCACGACAATAACTTCCGTGGGGGCGAGCAAACTGGTGGATAAGCTGGCTAAACAGTTATTAAAGGCTTGTCCGCCTCTATAGACCGGAATAATGATAGAAATTAAGGAATTATTAAAAAAATTATTCATAGTTTTTTGGTCAAGTTTAATGTATATTGAGGCTCAGATTTGCTATCTTGTCAAGGAGTTGCTGATTTTTGCGAAGTATGTTCCTGAATAAAGCCATGATTTTTGCCAAAAAACAGCCAATTTTATCGATTCTTACGCTTATTTTTGCTTGGCTGGCCGTTGCCTACTTAGCTAAAGGATTTTATACCCTAGCTTTTGATAGTAGTCCCTCTGGTGCCAGAGATTTATTAGAACGTTGGCAAGAACAACAGTATATTTATCTGGGAATTTACCCCTATCGCATGAATCCCGCCGATATTAATGCAGAATTGGGGAGAATTCGCTCCGGTGGCTATCCACCCTGGGCTTTTTTGACGGGATTTTTCATGTTTCCCCCCATTTCTTCGACTTTAACCCGTTTCTATCACGTTTTTTTAAATCTGATTTCTCTGGGCATTTTAAGCCGTTTTGCCTATCAATTAGGTTTGCCTTTTGGCCGAATGGCTGCCTATTTTTTTGTGTTTACTTCTCTGGCCATTAGTAGTAACTGTACCGCCATTAATAATGGGCAATATGGTTTAATTGTCAATGCTTTTTTAATAATTGTCCACTGGTTATTACAAGCCAATAAAAATTATCTAGCGGGGGTATTTATGGGCATTGCTCTCGTTAAACCTAACATCTCAGCACCCTATCTTTTGAGTTTAGTAATTAAGAGAAAGTTTAAAACGGTACTTCTCGCTTTTGTCTATATTATTTCGGCTACTTTTGCTATCGCTCACACCACTAGATTAAACTTTGAGAAAGTAATCGGTAGCTTTTTAAATCAGATCAAATATGTGGCAGATGATGGTGTTTCAAGTATTAATATTATCATGAAATTCGGAATTAGTACAGAAATAACTCTTGTTTTATTAACCACAATTGGCCTAGTTCTAGGTATCGTGATTTTCCAAAAATTACAGCATACTTCTCTATTAACCCTGTTTACTTGTGCTGCAGTTATTGGTCGGGTTTTCACCTATCATCGACCCTACGACGATCTGATGTTAGTTTTTTTACTCTTGGCTTTACTAACCCTAGCTTTTAGTTACCCATCTCGCTTAAATATAATCATTGTGTCTTTAGTGGGATTAACTCTTTGGCTTCCCCTAAGTATTCAAAATTTAGCTAGTCCTTACTGGTCAATTTTTCAAAATACAATTTGGTTAATTGCCCTTGTTTATCTATTAGTTAATTCTTGGGAAAGGGAGAATAATGCCGATGATTGACTATTTCTGAGATAGGTTTGCCAGTTCGAGTCAGGGTTCATATTTGGGCGTTGCTGATTTTAAGTATAAATTATCCTCTAGGCAATTTTTAAAATCTAGAACTAAGCTATAGCAGTTATCTTAATATTGAGGTAGGAAGTTTTCGTTTTGGGAAGTCGATCATCTCCGAGTCAGGAGTCAGGAGTCAGGAGTCAGGAGTCAGGAGATAGGAGATTATTTTATTTATTCTCCCCAAACCCCAAACCCCAAACCCTAACACCCCACTCCCCTAAACTTCTAATAAATTTTCTAAGCGATCGAGAACTATATCGGTGATACACTTAATCCGGTATAAACAGGCTTTAGTATCTGTGGAGTTGAAAGTGCCATTTTCCCAATATTTGTTACTACCGGCACCACCCCCACAAACCCCAAAATAATCGCAGTTTTGCCGACATAAATCGACTCCACCGCGCATATCAGCGTAAATTTTTTGAAATTTCTCAGTTTCACAGATAGATTCCAGGGAATCGGTCAAAACATTACCAAAGATAAAATCGCCGTAGGGTTGGGTTTTAATCGATAGTAATTCCGGATCAAAGGTGGAAAAATTACCTTGATTATCAAAATTGACAATCATAAAAGGTCGATTCATATCAGTATTTTCTAAGCGTTCATCGGCATAAATCAAACTACAGATCGATTCAAATTCCCGCAGCTTAAATTCTCCTTGTTTCGCCGTGACTAACTGCCAAAATCTGGCGATAAACTGGCGATAACATTGTTCAATCCCTAATTTATCTAAAGAAGACTGTGAATGAATCCCCTCAGTTTCTTCCATATTAAAAGCCACATCGGTAAGACCATGATCCCAAAAAAAGTTAAAAATTTCGTCGGGATAGTCGAGAGAATCTTCTGTTAAAACAGCGATGATACTGACATCAATTTCATGTTTTTGCAAGAAAGAAATCCCCCGCATGGTAGCAGCATGACTGCCAGTTCCCTTGCGGTTTTGCCGGTGGATATCGTGAATGAAAGCTGGTCCATCAAGACTGACTCCTACATAAACATCATGCTTTTTAAATAATTCACACCAAGCATCGTTAATATAAGTGGCGTTAGTTTGTACCGAATGACGAAAACAGTAACCCTGCTGATTATATTTCTCGCTAACTTCTGCAATTTTAGCAAAGGCACTTTCATAAAAACTGATGGGAACTGCTAAGGGTTCGCCGGCGTGCCAGCAAATGGTAAAATCATTTTGGAGAAAACGACTACTAAAAACCCTCTGAAAAATCGGCTCGATTAAATCTAAGGATAGGGTATTTTTTAAATGGCGATCGGGTAAATAACAGTAATCACAATTGAGATTACAAAAAGAGGTCGGTTGCACGACTACTAAAGTAATTGGACCACAATCCGACCAATCTATATTTACGGTTTTTTTCATGATTCTATTTTTAATCTTCTCACTTAAGTAGGGAGGCATAATTATTTGTAGGATGGGTCAGCGGTAGCGTAACATAATCGGGCGTTGGGTTTCATGCTTCAACCCAACCTACGTTCATCTTATATTTAATTCCACCCACCCACTTAAGTATGATAACAGATAACTGATTCCGGGAAGTCTATCGGGTGGATCTCACATTTGCAAAAATACCGACAATCAGCAATTATCAGTGACCCTTAAATTATTACAGATATATCAGCTGCTGCCTGTAAGCATCCCACCGAAAAACTAATGCGCGGGGGGTTCGGGGGGTAGAACCCCCCAAAGGCTTGGATTGAGTGGTAAAATCGGAAGTAATGACCAATTTTAGAAGATAGTTTCCCTTTAAAAATCCCAACTCAGTAGATTTACAAAAATGGGATATACCCAGTCTATCTTAATTCTACCTATACTATTTCCTATTCCCTCAATAATAAATAATATAATTGACCCGGAGTATTAATTAAACCAGCCCGCTCGCCAGCATTTTTTCCTGTTCCCATAAAAATATCTACCCTCCCAGCACCTTTAATCGCGCTGCCGGTATCTTGATCGAGAACATAGCGACTCACTAATTTTTTATTAAGATTTTCCTGGGGAATTTCTGTCTCAATTACCGCTAAAGCACCGGGGGGAAAAATACTTTTATCTGTAGCGATCGATCTTTCTGGTAAAACCGGAACTCCAATACTACCAGTGGGAGACGCACCGTGGGTTTCTCGAAAGAAAATAAACCGATTATTGCGGGGAATATAATTCTTTAATTGCTCAGGATTACTTCTGAGAAAATCCAAAACCATTGGTAAAGTTAAACCCTCAGCAGCAAAAATACCATCGGCAATCATTTCTTTTCCCAGACTTGTGTAGGGATGCTCGGTATTGCCATCAAAACCGATGCTCATAATTTGACCATTAGGTAAACGTAATTTTGCCGAACCTTGCACATGAACTAAATAAGCTTCTAAGCGATCTTTTAACCAGACTAATTCGTATCCCGCTAGACGGCTATTTTCCCCTAGTAAACCATCTTTTCCTTCTAATTCTACCCTAGCTGGATGGGGTTTAGACCAGCGAGAAAAGTTAGCAGGTTGGCGATAGAGAGGATATTTATACTCGGCTTTTTTTTGCCGACTTGCTTGATAAATTGGCTCAAAATAACCAGTAAACTTAACATTTCCCTGACTATCATTACCCAAAGAACGATACCAAATAAATTCTTTTTTAATTGCCTTTTGTAGAGCTGCGGGAGTGGTAGAATTCTGCACTAATTGACGAAAACGTACTAAGGAACGCTGCACTCGCTGACGAGTTATTTCAGGAATAGGATAATTTTGATAGGCGCGGATCGCCGCCGAGCTATTCAGATAACGTAAACTATGATCGATCGCTTGTAGTAGGGTTTTTTTATCCGTTAGCAGTCGTTCGTCGTATCCCGTAGATGTTGCCAATTGTGAGATTTCCAAAGGTTCTAGGGGCAAATTTGCGGGGGTGAGGGCAATTAATCCCAAGCTGAGGGGGAGGAGTGCCAAAAGGTGTTTCATGGTGATAGGAGTGGGCAGCTATTGACGCGATTAACAATCAAGAAGGAGCGATTATAAAAGTTGTTTCTTATTTATATCATGAGGATAATTGTTGTCGATAAATTTTAATTTGTTCCAAGCGAGGGCCTACCTTAGAAATGATGGTAAATTCTAAATTTTGGTAATATAATTGTTCTCCCACCCTCGGTATTTTTTGCCAATGATGGAGGATAAAACCGGCTAGGGTTTGGTATTCATCGGCTAAGGGTAAGCTTAAATTTAATGCTTTGTTCACGTCCTCTAAATTCATTTGTGCTTGTACGAGAAAAGTTGATTCATCGAGGAGTTGGTATTCTAATATTCCTGATTGATCACTAGGGGAAAAAGTTCCTAGAATCTCGCCGATTAAATCTTTGAGGGTTAATAAACCGGCTGTTCTGCCAAATTCATCCACAATGATAACCATCTTTAAGGATGATTCCTGCATCACGATCAGTAATTCATTTAAAGGGGTAGTTTCGGGGAAAAAACGCACAGGTTTTAACCAAGGTTTAATCGGAGTTTTTAAATTTAACTGACCTTCGGCAAGGGGTAAGGCTAAATCTTTAAAATCGATCAGACCACGGATATCATCACCGGAATCTCCTGTCACAGGATAACAAGAATAGCCACTGTTAACTACTTGGAGCAATAATTCCTCAAAAGTTGCAGTCGAGGCAATAGCTATTAAACGGTTATAGGGAACCATGATTTCCGCAGCAGTGATTTCGCCAAACTGGAAAACATTGTTTAAGATTTTCCTTTCCGCTGCTTCTAATCCCGTTAATTCCCCTTCCATGCTGATAATTAATTGTAATTCCTCGCAAGTTACCCGACTAGAACGCTGTAGATCCACTTCGGGAATACGGGTTAAAACCAATAAAAAACGGGTTGATTGGTTGAGAATACCGATAAAAGGCTTAAAAATCCGGGAAATAACGCCAATAGGTGCCGCTAATAATCGCGCCATCGGTTCGGCATAAATTAAAGCTAGGGATTTGGGATAAAGTTCCCCAAAAACTATCTGGAGATAGGCAACAATTAAAAAAGCTAGACAAAGAGAGAAACCATGGGAGAGAAGATTTTGCCAGTTCAAAGAAAAGGGTAAAAAACTTAGTAATTTCTTCACAAAAACGGTCATGGTACTCTCCCCGATCCAACCTAAAGCTAAGCTAGAAAGGGTGATGCCTAATTGGGTAGTGGAAAGTAAGCGATCGAGACTTCTTTGTAGAGATTGTACCGTCTGCGCTGGCACATCTCCCGCAGCCACTAGCTGACTGATGCGGGTACGACGAACCGACACAAGCGAAAATTCCGCCGCTACGAAAAAAGCATTGAGGACGATTAGTAAAAAGACTAAAATTAAACGAGTCAATAAATCCTGATTATCCATAGCGAAAAGGCAAAATTAGCCTTTTTTAAAGCCTATCCTTTGGTTTCGTTCTTTGATTGCGGTTTGTTTTTCTGTTGTTGCATATAAACTCTCACTCTTTTAATTACTTCTTCTTCTTTCACGGGGATAAAAGTTTGATTGCGACCATAACTGGTGCGATCGTTGGTAAACTTTTTAGCGGGGTTGATATCCGGTTGACTGACTCCCTTGAGGGAGGCGATTCCCAATTGATAGGCTACCCAACCGCTACCGAAACCGGCGGCTAACATGGCTACCATCAAAAGGAGTCCTAACTGCAAGGAGGTGCTGATTGCAAATTTTTTCATCTTGGTGGGGCTGAATTCTCACGTTCAGAGTAATTACCGATCTATAATGAGTTAATAGTATAACCCAGGGTTGGCCGAGCGGTTGAGGCAACGAACTCATAATTCGTGCTAGGCAGGTTCAACTCCTGCACCCTGGATAGTTTTGATACTTTACAATACTGATTAGCCTTTCTTTGTCAACTCTTGAGGTTGATGCTTTTCATTTTTGAATTGGCGGAGTTTTCGGGGGACACTCAAAATTCGATGTGACTTTAGCCGAATTGCTGCGCGAGAAAGCCAAGTTTTAGACGGTTAAAATGGGGTGAGATTGACTCACCCTATCAACTTTTATTTATGCCGTGGGAATAAAGCTAAAACACTTGAGTTTGCTTACCTTTTCTTGAGAAGACCCATTGTTCAGCGTTGTATAAAGAATTAATTAGGGTTGATCAAGCTTTTGGCTGGTGATTTGGCTAATATATACCTGTTGGCTGATCTTTACTCCTGATCTGGGGATTGTTCGAAAAGATGCTCTACGATTCGCTTAACTTCTGTACGGATGCCGGTGACTTCGTTGCGGAAAAACTGTAGATCGCTCTCAGCTTGAGTGATAAATTGATTTAAGCACTCGTTGGTTCGTTCAAAACTCCCTGCTATTGTCCTAACCTCACGGGTTAGCTTATATCTTCTCGATTCTGTTGCGTGAGGACAACGATAGCCTGTAGTATGCTCTCGACCCGTTCTAATCTTTCATCCGTCATCGGTTACAATCCCTTTAGCGCTTTTTATCTGTCCCTTGCCAATAGTAGTCGTTAAGGGATTATTTTAATTATGGGGGATCAATCACAACTGTTCTCATTAAGGGTTGTAGAATGGGTTAATATTAGAAACCTAAGCCGTAACGACCACCGATCAACAGTTTCAGGGAAGATGAGGATTATTATGCCTGACGGCGAGAAACTGTTAGCAACTTAAGGGCAAAATCCTCGCCATAAGCAGAACACAAGCGATTGCAAGATTGGCCACACCCCCATAATAATAGAAAAGGTTTTAGTTTTGATTTAATTTTATCTAGAAAACTTTGTTATAAAAAATCTTCAACAAACTATTAGATTCACCTTATTATATTTACTTCTTACTGCTAGGGTTCTTGCCGCACCACCCCCCACTCGTATTAATTATTGTTCTAACACTTTTATCCAAGAAATAACCACCAGATTTGATGGCGAAGCTGATGCAGAAGCAGTTGTGGTTCTAACCAACGGAGTTATTCTGTTTTTCTATGTGAAAATTGATGAAGTTCCAGCTTTACCCGGCGATAAAGTAAAACTCTGTTTAACTCAAGTGCCAGATGATTGTTCACCAGATGATGAACAAGGTAAAATTTACAGTGTGTTAAACTATAGAACTAAACAGTATTTTAAAGCGATGAATTCTTGGCATTACTGTGGGGGTGTTTAATGTTAGTAAGCTTATTTTTTGAAGTTCTATTTAGCCTTAGCCATCTCAAACAAACTAAAGTCTATCAAGAAGCAATAAAAGAAGATAGAGAAGAAGGTCAAAGACGGGAAAAATTACCAGCACAGTTAGATTATATTACCCTCGCTACTTCCTTAGACTTAGACAGGGAAACTAGGCGAGAAGTTTCATAAAACTGCCTAAAAATTTATCGGTAATCGGGCAATTTTATCAAACTAATTCTCTCCGTCCTGATGACTCTTTTTATCTTTGGTTTTGCTATTCGTTTATTGGCTCCGATTGGTTTCTCTGTGATACTTTTAACTATTAGTGCCAAAGGTTTTCGCAATCAGTTAATTTAATCGTTTTTCAATCATTCCAGATGGAAAAAATTAATCTATCCCGGAGTCGTGAATAACGATTAATTGTTAATGCTCTAACCAAAACGACCGCTAACATAATCTCTAGTGGACTCTTGAGCAGGATTTTGAAAGATAACCTCGGTGCGATCATATTCCACTAAATAACCTACTTTACCGCCTTTTGGTGTCGGTTCAGCATTATAAAAAGCCGTTAAATCAGAAACCCGCGACGCTTGTTGCATATTGTGGGTAACAATAACTATAGTATATTGGGTTTTCAATTCGTGAATTAATTCCTCAATTTTTAGGGTAGAAATCGGATCGAGTGCCGCACAGGGTTCATCCATTAAAACAACTTCCGGTTTAACCGCAATAGCGCGAGCAATACATAACCTTTGTTGCTGTCCCCCTGATAAAGCTAAACCACTTTCTTTGAGTTTATCTTTAACATCATCCCAGAGAACGGCTTTTTTTAAAGATTCCTCTACCAATTGATCCATATCACCAGTGTAACCATTTAAGCGCGCCCCAAAAGCGATATTTTCATAGATAGATTTGGGGAAAGGATTCGGTTTCTGAAAAACCATACCGATGCGACTGCGTAACCCGATAGGATTAACGGAATTACCATAAATATCTTGACCGCGAAAGGTAACTTTTCCCTCGATTTTGGCACTTTTAACTAGATCATTCATGCGATTAAAACAGCGCAGAACCGTACTTTTTCCGCAGCCAGAAGGACCGATAAAAGCGATCGCTTTTTTCTCAGGAATATCAAGGTTAACATCACGAACAGCAAGATTAGAACCATAGTAAACGTTTAAGCTTTTGGTTCTCAAAACCGCATCGGTGACAACATCGCTACTGTACATAATCTTTAAAGGAATAGGTGTTGGGTGTTTTTTTCAGTGACCAGTGAACAGTAATCAGTGAAAAGAAAACTCCAAACTTGCCACTTTATACTGATTACTGATAACTGATAACTGATAACTGAATAACTGATTTAGCCAAAACGTCCACTAACATAATCTTTAGTTGCTTGTTCTTGAGGATCACCGAAGATTTTGTTAGTATGATCAAACTCGACTAAATAACCAATTTTGCCACCTTTATCGGTGGGTTCAGCGTTATAAAAAGCCGTTAAATCCGCTACTCTAGTAGCTTGTTGCATATTGTGAGTAACAATAATAATTGTATAACGTTCTTTTAATTCGTGCATTAATTCCTCAACTTTTAAAGTTGAAATTGGATCGAGTGCCGAACAGGGTTCATCCATTAATAATACTTCTGGTTGAGCGGCAATAGTACGAGCAATACATAATCTTTGTTGTTGTCCCCCCGATAGGGAAAAACCGCTTTCTTTCAGTTTATCTTTTACTTCTTCCCAGAGAGCTGCTCGACGCAAGGAAGTTTCTACTAATTCATCTAAATCGCCTTTATAACCATTTAATCGCGCTCCGTAAACCACATTATCATAGATGGATTTGGGAAAGGGATTAGGGCGCTGGAACACCATACCGATACATTTTCTGACTTCGACAGGATCCACCTCTTGAGAGTAAATATCCTGGTTATGATAAAAAACTTTGCCGTCAATACGAAAACCGTGAATTAAATCATTGAGACGATTAAAGCACCTGAGAATGGTACTTTTTCCACAGCCAGAGGGTCCGATAAAAGCGGTGACTCTATTTTTGGGAATATCGATGGAAACGTCCCGCACTGCCCGATAATTACCATAGTAGATATCAGCCTTATCGACCTTTAAAACGGTTCCTGCAGAATGGGGGTTAGAGTTAGTTAGCATAAATCATTTACCTTGAATTTGGCTAATTGAGGAATCAGAAAGATAGGTAGATTTTTACTTAAATATCCCTTTTTGCTTTTCACTTTTTCCCTGACTTAATAGGTTTTCTGGCGAGTGGCTAAACGGGATAAAATGTTAGTTATCAACACCAAAAGCACCAGAATTAAAGCACCAGCCCAAGCTAATTGCTGTTGAGGGGCAAAAGGGGCAGTAGCAAAGTTGAAAACTAAGACCGAAAGGGTGGCAATCGGTTCAAAGACACCCCGAGGCCAAAAGTTAGAGAATAATGCCGTAAAAATTAAGGAGGCGGTTTCTCCGGCAGCCCTAGCAATTGCTAAAGTCACACCGGTTAAAATAGCGGGAACTGCCGCAGGAAGGACGATTTTTAGGACGGTTTGGTAGTTATAGGCCCCTAAACCCATGGCTGCCCAGCGGATGTCCTGGGGAACGATTTTTAAAGCCTCATCGGTGGTTCTAATAATAGTCGGTAACATTAACACCGCTAAACCGATCGAACCGGCTAGGGCAGAAAAGCCTAAAAGGGCTGTTCCTTCGCCAAATAAGGGCGCAACTAACAAACCGAAGGCGAAAACCCCGACAATAATCGAAGGGACACCCGCTAAAACGTTGGTAGCAAAGCGCACACCCTGGGCAAGTTTGTTATCACCGCTAAATTCCGAGAGATAAACCGCCGCTAAAACACCGATGGGAACTGCGATCGCTGTAGAGAGGGCAACGACAATAATTGTCCCTAAAATGGCGTTAGCGATGCCACCTCCTCCTAACCCCGGTGGTGGCGGTAATTTGGTAAAGAGATTGGCGTTTAAACGACCCACCCCTTGCACAAAAACGAAGCCTAGGACGGCAAAGAGGGGGATCACCGTTACGGCTAAACATACAGCCGAGAGAACGGTCATAATTGTCCCCAATAGCGATCGAGGACTACCCGGTTTCTTTTTGAGATTATTGCCTAAATTCACACTATCCATATCAGTTATCAGTAAACAGTAATCAGTTATCAGTAATCAGTTATCAGTAAACAGTAAACAGTGAAAAGTGAAAAGACGGCAGTAAACTGCCATTTGATGATGATCACTTAATACACAATGCTCAATTAAAACTCAAAACTTAAAACTGATAACTGATAACTGACGAAAGATGGCTTAATACTTAGCTTTGACGCGATTAACGATTAATTCTGCGAAGATATTGACTACTAGGGTCAAAACCAAGAGAACAAAACCCGCATACATGAGTGCCGATACTTGCATTCCCGATGCTTCGGCGAATTGGTTAGCCAATAAGGAAGCGATCGTGTTAGCGGGGGCGAGAATAGAGGCACTAATGCGGTTAGAATTGCCGATGATCATCGTTACTGCCATGGTTTCCCCTAAAGCTCGCCCTAAAGCTAACATAATCCCTCCAACAATCCCAGAAAAAGCGGCAGGAATTAAGACCCGAAAAATTGTTTCCCAACGGGTGGCCCCCAAACCTAGAGAAGCTTGTCGCAAATCCGGCGGTAAAGCGGCCAAAGAGTCACGAGAGATAGCGATGATAATCGGCAGGATCATAATTGCTAAAATTACCCCCGCTGGTAACATTCCAGGGCCTCCTAAAGGAGTACTAAACAGAGGAATCCAACCAAAATTAGCATTTAACCAGTTACCAGGGGGTCTAAGGACAGGAATCAGTACAAAAATACCCCATAATCCGTAAACAACACTGGGAATGGCGGCCAAAAGTTGTACGAGAAAAACCAAAATTGTCCGCGCATTTAAGGGAATAAAATCTTCGCTTAAAAAAATCGCTGAACCGATACCGAGGGGAACAGCAATCAGGAGGGCAATTAGAGAACTAACGAGAGTTCCGTAGATAACCGGCAGAACTCCGAATTCTTCCCGACCGCGCACGGGATTCCAAGCGCTACTGGTCAAAAATCCCAGACCAAAGGTTTGAATCGCTGGTAAAGCCCGAATAAAAATAACTAGGGCAATTAGGAGCAAAATTACCCCAATAGCGATGGCAAAGGCGGTGGTTAATCCAACAAAGCCTTTATCGAGGATTTTTTCCGATTCTGGACGTTCTTTAAAAGTTGAGTCGGGCAAAACTGTGGGCGCACTCATGATTAGGGGTTAAATCCAGCTAGTTTGAGGTAGCTAAGGTCGAAATTGACCTTTCTACACTATTGTAACTTTGAATACATTTTTTCGGCGACTAATCCACCCTGATCGTGTAATCAGGATAGATGACATCGGCAGCGGCGGCTACTCGTTCCCGGACGTTTTTCGGTAGGGGAATATAACCAAGGGGAGCTGCTTGTTCTTGTCCTTGATTAAGTCCAAATTCAATCATCGCCTCCATTGCTAAAGCTTTTTGGGGATCGTTGTATTTTTTGTAAACCAACATCCAGGTATAGGTGACAATGGGATAGGAATTTTCCCCCGGCGGATCGACGATAAAAGCGCGTAAATTTTCAGGCAGTTCAACGTTAGCGAGGGTAGCAGCGGCGTTGGTTTCATCGGGAACGACAAATTTACCCGCCTGATTTTGCAGGGCGGCCATGGGCAGGTTATTATTTTTAGCGAAACCGTACTCAATATAACCGATCGAGCCCTGATTTTGTTGAATTAGGGCAGTTACGCCCTCATTGCCTCTACCGCCAAGAAATTTACCTTTTTGGGTCGGCCATTGTACGGCTTTTCCGTCACCGATGCTTTTTTTCCATTCGGGACTAACGGCGCTTAAAAACTTAGTAAAAACTCCCGTTGTTCCGCTACCGTCTGCCCGGTGAACTACGGTAATTTCTTCATCGGGTAGTTTTAAATCGGGGTTATCGGCGGCAATTTTGGCATCGTTCCAACGGGTAATCGTGCCCAAAAAGATGCCCACATATGCTTCCCTACTTAGTTTCAGCCCTTCTACTCCGGGCAAATTATAAGCCATAACGATGCTTCCCGCCGTCATCGGTAGCAGTAAAACCCCGCGGCTAACTCTGGCCATATCTTCGTCAGTCATGGCTACGTCGGAAGCGCCAAAATCGATCGTACCTTGGATAAATTGTTCGACTCCCGCCCCGCTACCAGTAGATTGATAGTTAATTAGCAGTTTAGAAAGTAGTTGATTAATGGTGACAAACCAGTTTTGATATAGGGGTGCAGGAAAAGAAGCGCCCGCACCATTGAGGGCGACCTCTGCTTTTAGGGGAACCTGGACGATTCTATTGCTTCCCTCTCCGCTAGTTCCTGCCTTATCACCGCCACCACAAGCGGTTAAAGTCGCTGTTAAAGTGGCTATGGATAAGGCTATGAGTAAATGGGTTCTGTTCTTGTTGAGCATAGGATTAATTTTGATCCGTAAACTGCCTTGAATCTTACGCTAAAATTTACCACGGCTTGGTAAAGAATAGGTTAAGAAGTGAATAAAAGAACGTAATGTATTGTCAAGAAAATTTTTCTCGATAACTAGACAAAAATCTCAACTTCTTTTACCATTTATTTTGACTAAACATTAGTTTTAAGTCGCGGGTAAAGCCACTAACTTTTCCCGTCTATATAGGAGGTTTCTCCTTCCTTACCATTATAGTGACGTAAAAACAACAAAGAAAAGATTAAGGTTTTTAGCCATCATCCCTCAGCCTTGAATCAGTGGTCAGTTATCAGTTATAGCGGTGTGCAGTCGTATGAGGTACAGTGTCACGAGCCATAAACCATGCCAGGCAAAGCTTAGTTTGTATCTCACTCAAGCGCTTACCGCTATATCAGATGTGAGTTTTCAGTTCACCGATTACCGATTACTGCAAAAAACTCCCCAATCCCTCACTGATAACTGATTACTGCACACTGATAAGTAGGGAGGCACAATTATTTGTTGAATGGGTTAGCGGTAGCGTAACATAATCGGGCGTTGGGTTTCATGCCTCAACCCAACCTACGTTCTGTTTACTGTTCACTGATAACTGAAAAAACTTCCCACTTCCCCACTGATAACTGAAAAGTCTCCCCAATACCCGTTTTTACTTTCTCCTTTTGACACCTATGCTAGAAATTTTTACTCAGCTATCTCGTCCCACCAAAGTAGTCGCAACCATCCTAGGCACTGCTCTACTTTTACCCGCTTGTGCCAATATTAATCCTCAAGACCTAAAACCAATTAAAATTGATGGTTCGAGTACCGTAGCACCAATTACCGACAAAGTTATCGAAGATTTTAAAGCCAATCCTCCCCAAAAAGCTTTGGCTGATGTTAAAGTTGATGCTAATATTTCAGGAACCGGCGGTGGTTTTAGAAAATTTTGTGCGGGAGAAACCGATATTAATAATGCTTCTCGGCCGATTTCTGTGGAAGAATTAAAAGAATGTGATGCTAATAAGGTAAGATTTATCGAACTACCGATCGCTTTTGATGCTTTAACCGTGGTAGTCAATCCCCAAAATAACTGGGTTGATGATATTTCCACCACAGAATTAAGAACTATTTGGGAACCAGCAGCCGAGAATAAAATCAAACGTTGGAATCAAATTAATCCCGCTTGGCCCGACCAACCGATTACCCTTCATGGACCGGGTAAAGACTCTGGAACCTACGATTTTTTTAGTGAGGTAATTAATGGCAAAGATGCCAGTCGTGGGGATTTTAACTTTAGTGAAGATGACCAAGCTTTAGTTAATGCCGTCAGTCAAGACCCCAACGCTTTAGGCTATTTTGGTCATGCTTACTATGAACAAAATCGGGATAAATTAAAAGCTTTGAAAGTTAACGGTATTAAACCAACTCGCAGCAATGTCGAGGATAGCAAATATCAGCCTTTATCTCGTCCTTTGTTTATTTATGTTAATGCCCAAAAAGCCCAAGAGAATCCCGCTTTAGAGAGATTTGTCGAACATTATCTCGATCGAGTTCCTGATTTATTAGATAGTATTGGTTATATTCCCCTACCCGACGAGGCCTATCATTTGGCAAGGGTGCAGTTGCAAAAATTTGAGGTAGGAACGGTTTTTGATGGCCGACCCCAACCCAATTTAACCATCGGGGAATTACTTCGTAAACAAGCTCAATTTGAAGCTAAGTAACGATTCCCATCTGATACTAAATCCGTTGAGTATAGGCTACGTATCAGGAGAGGCACTCCTGCAAGGGGGGTGACTCTTAAATTATTACAGATGTGTCAGCGGCTGCGTGTAAGCATCCCACCGAAAAACTAATGTGCGCCGGGGTTTAGGGGCGGCACTTCGACACGCTCAGTGACCGCGCCACGCCCCCAACGGGAGGTTTGGGTAGGGTTGATTCATGAATCAACCCTACCCATTCCAGCAATTCTCATTTTGAAACGATTTTGCGTTGTTTCAGCGATCTAGAGATTCGTTAAAGAATTTTAACTCCTCTAGGTGCAAGGGTTTTAATGTCATGAAACCTTAAAATGGGAATTGCTCGGAATTAAGTCTTTGGCAATATCAATGACGGCATCTATTGTATCAGCTTCAGCGACAAGTCCTTGTATATCAGGACTGATGGCGACATAGTAATCTTGGCCGTTTTCTTGAAAGCGTTCAATAGTGAGGTTAATTGGGTTTTGCATGGGGAATCCATAGGGTTTAAAGTTTGCCTGTTAGTTTTTGTGATTAATTTGCTAAAGTTTCTTCTTTTCAGGTTTACCACAATGAATTTTCAGTATATCGCTTAAATAACTCATCTTTAGTGATAATCGGAATATTTTCAGTTAAGCTTTGAGCGATTATTAGGCGATCAAAAGGATCTTTATGGTAGTAAGGGAGTCTCTTGAGTTGTTCGAGATGTTCGGCGTTAATAGATAGTATATCAAAGCCGTCACCATAAACATAATTTTGAATTAAATTTGGGAAAGTCGTCTTTAATTCTAATCTGTTAAGGCTGGCTTTGATGGACATTTCCCAAAGACTAGCGATACTTAATCGTTTTTGATATTGATTATTTTCGATCAGAGAACGAGCAGTATCACTAAGATTATTATCACCTTCGATAAACCATAAAAAAGTATGGGTATCCATTAAAATTTTCATGGCATATAGTTCTCAAAGTCTTCGATAGGATCATCAAAATTGTCAAGCATTTTAACGATGCCTTTTGCACTTCCATATTGGGGATTTTTAACATTGGGAGCAAGAGAAATAAGTTGAAAGTCTTAACCTTCATGATTCTGGATAATAACTTGTTCACCTTTTGAGGCAGCTTTAAGGAGGTCAGATAGTTGACTTTGGGCTTCGTTTAAAGTTAGTTTTATCATTCCTTTGTTCAGTTAAATATTGATTGTTGAGATAATAATTTACCTTAATTATTATCTTCTAATGTAGCCTGAATTTGACCTAACAATTCCTCACAATTTTTAACCAAGGGAATACCCAATTCTTGGCATAATTCAAGCGCTTGTTGGCAATAGCTGAGGGCAAGTTCAGGGCGATTAGTTTTATGGGCGATTTCGGCGAGAAACACCAATTCGGATTTGAAGTAGCGCAATGTTTCTAAATTATTAGCGATAGACATCTCTTCGATGTTTACATTGCAAGATGAGTATTACCTGTTTTGGGTCATCAATTTCATAGAGAACTCGATAGTCACCAACACGCAAACGGTATTCATAATCAGAATTTTTTAATTTAACTACACCAGAGGGACGCGGTTCTCTTGATAAATCTTTGATTTTTTCAAGAATACGATTTTTGATGGGATTAGGTAAGTTATCAATCTGTTGTTATACAGATTTAGAGATTTTAATACTATAATCCATTGTGATTTAATCCTTGCTCAAGTATTGTTCAAGGGTCACATAGTCGCCTGATTGATATTCATCCCGAACTTGTTGAAGTTCTGCTAAGGTTTCCTCGTCGTCTTGATAGGAAGTTTCTTCTGCTTGAAAAATTTGTTGTTCTAGTATTTCTAATAATTGTTGTTTTTGCGTTAAGTCAAGGGATTTAATCGCTTCGGTTATAGATTCAAAAGTGATTTGAAGATTGATGGTGGTACTCATGAAATTTCTCCTATTTGGATAAAAAGTTAAATTTTGAGAATCGCTTTAATTTTCATGGTTGGTATAGGTGATCAAGGGTTTCTAATCTCCTTCTAATGTAGCCTGAATTTTGGCGAGGAGTTTCTCACCGTCTTTCCTTAGGGGAATGCCTAGCTCTTGGGAGAATTTAAGGGCTTGTTGGCAGTAGTTAAGAGCGCGATCGCAGTCTTGAGAATTATCCATCATATTTAAACGTTAAGCAAGAGCGAAGCCTGTATATTGACGTATTTTAGGTTCATGAAATCCCAAAACAATATCTTCTTTAGCAATGCCTGCGCTTAGTAATTCTTTGGTGATACCGTCTTCGGTGTTGTCACATTGTACCCAAATTTTCTCGTTAATAATTTCTAAATGAATCAGACAATCATGATAACGCTGATTCTGTTGCCAACCTTCTGAAATAACGAGATATTGATCATTCTGAGGATCAAAAGCTAGACGATTTTGAATGTCCGCATTGTTATAAATAATTTGGCTATAGGGGACAAGAATCTGATGAATAATTTCGCGGTAATGGTTTAGTTTATCCATTGGGTGATTACCTCATTGTCAGGGTTAAAGATAATTAGTTTTAGTGTTTTTTCTTCGAGGATTATCTGACCAATTTCTTGATGAAATAAGCTGTTGAAAGTTTTTTCCCGGATAGCAAGATAAAGAGTTCTATCTAAAAGTTGGCGAAAGTTTTATCTTAGACTGAGACTAATTCAGGTTCACTGATCAGCCGTAGAAGTTTTGAGTGATCAACGGTTTCCATCGCAAAGGTTTGACCGTTTTGATCGGTAAAATCAATCAGAAAAGCTTGCTGATTAAAAGACATTAAAACAGTTCCCATTTGTCCGCGACGCAGAAGGATGGGCTGATGGGTCGTTTTGTGAGTAGCCGTAACATCTTCCGTTAGGGCAACGAGGTCGTATTCTTGAATGGTATTCATCATGGGCTAGTTAATTAATGGGATAGACATTAGTAAGACGAGGAAAATTTTCAGTTATTTGGACAATCCAGCAACTTAAAATTAAGGATTCTCCGATGTCGGTACAGAGGTTAAATTTCAGATCATAGTGAGTGCCATATTGATCGATTTTATAAAGTTCGGCTTCTCCTTCCATTACTGCTTTTTTAAGAGCATTTTCTAGAATTTCTTTATTAGCTAAGGTAATCCCTAATCTTTGTTTGAAAAGCAAGGCTTTATGTTTTCCTTTTGAATGCTCAGGATTGAGGCAGTAACGTTCAAGTTTGTCTCCTAGGTTGGCTTGATCGGCATTGGGAAGTTTCATTTTATTTGTTGGCTTCTCCTAAGTTTTCCTGAATTTGCCCTAACAGTTCCTCACAGTCTTTAACCAAGGGAATACCCAATTCTTGGCATAATTCAGAGGTGTTTACCGATTTTTCCAGTTTAAGATCACTTCGATTAGGTTGGGTTGGTTGGGGGAGAAGGTTTGTAGGTTAGCAATGGGGTTTTCGGTAATCCATGCGGTGGGAATAGTCGGGTTAAGTTGTTGACAGAGGGATAAAAGGGTTTCGCTAGGGTTACTTTCTCCGAAAATGAGAGTTAATTGGGGATTTTGGTCGATTAGAGGGATAAGATGACGTTTGAGTTGGGGGATGTTGTTGGCTTCCGGGATGGGGTATTGTTGCAGTCTGTGGTAGATAAGATTACAGAGTTCTTGGCTAAGTTCAGATGTATTATAGTGGTTGAGGGTTTCGGGGTTAAGGTAAAGGTACTCAGGGGGGAGTAAGTGGGGGTGTCACCGATGGGGGTGGTTTCTGGGTTGGTGGGAGCGTGCCATGCTTGGTAAAATTCGGGATAAGATAGGGTTTGGGCGCATTTCCAGAGGATTTGGTAGCTATATCGTTAAAAAGAACGGTTTTGTTGTCTTCGATAATGCTTGGTGCGATCGCTGGTTTCAATGTTTACAGGATTTTACCCAAGCAACCCCCGTTATCCAAACTAACGGAGAGATTATCTATCCTATCCAAGCAAATCCTGACGCTATGGGAAAAAGTGACGCACAATCCCCCGGAATTGGGCTTTTACCTCATACAGAATGGTCCTACAAAGCTATCCCTCCTAAATACCTCTGTTTGCGCTGTAAAACTCTGGATCGTTGGGGTGGGGGTGCAACGACTTTGGTTAAGTTTGATGACTTATTGCGTCATTTTACCCTTGAGGAACAACATTTTATGGCGGCTCAACCTCAATATTTTATGTCCAAAGACGGCAAAGAAAGCTGTTTTGCACCAATTTGGCAACGAGATGCCGAAATCACCCGCTTTAGCTATAATGTGCTGATTTATCGGGAATTTAGCCCCGATCTTAATAAACCGGTCGCTTCCGGTCTAAATCCCCGTTTAATGGCTTTATGTGATAAATTTCTGGTACTGTTTGAAGCCTATCAGGTTCCGCTCTATTTAAAAGCAGGACAAATATTGATCATAGATAATTATACTTGTCTCCATTCTCGCCAATCTTACATTGACCCCAATCGCTCTCTTGAACGGGTAATGTTCGATGTTCCCTAACGGGAAATCGGGGTTAACTACCGGCTTTATAAGTAATGGCGGGAAGCGGATTTGAACCACTGACCTTCGGGTTATGAGCCCGACGAGCTACCAGACTGCTCTATCCCGCGTTGCTTTATTTAGTATAGGACTAAATCTCGGTAAATGCCAAGGAGTTTGTAATATTCCTTTACATTTACCGTCCGACCAGAGGTTAATACTTACGTTCCACGGGGGTGAAATCCTGAATCACCACGGGCATATAGTCGATATCGATGCGGTCGGGGGAATAATAGGCAAGGGTATGCTGAAGGAAATTTTGGTCATCCCGTTGGGGAAAATCTTCGCGGGAGTGGGCCCCTCGGCTTTCTTGACGATTGAGGGCAGAGGTAAGGATAATTTCCCCCACCACCATGAGACTTTGTAATTCCCAGGCCTCGATTAGTTCCGTATTCCAGCAATCCCCCCTATCATCGAGGTAAATCTGCTCGTATTTGCGCTTTAACTCGCCGATTTGTTTAATTCCCTCGCGCATAGTCGCTTCGCTGCGAAAAACGCCGCAATGTTGGGTCATACAGTCTTGGAATTGCTGACGTAGTTGACCGATGCGAATCGTGCCTTTTTTGGTCAATAGAGCGGTGATTTCCTCTTTCGCATCCTGAAGGTAAATATCGGGATTAAAGACGGGAAAAGCGCGTTTTTCGACGTATTTAGCGATCGATTTGCCGGTTCTTCTCCCATAGACCACACATTCTAACAGGGAATTACTGCCCAAACGATTGGCCCCGTGAACGGAGACACAGGAACATTCCCCGGCGGAGAAAAAGCCCTCGCTGAGGGTATCGGCACCTAAGCGAACGCGACCATCGGTATTAACGGGAATGCCGCCCATACAATAGTGAACTGTAGGACGTACAGGCATCGGTTCCTCTACCGCATCGACACCGACGAGACGGTGGGCCTCCTCCCAACAGAAGGGAATGCGACTCATAATTTTTTCCCGGCCTAAATGACGTAAATCCAGATAGACAAAGGGACCCCCGGCGCTACCGTCCAGATTTACCCCCCGGCCGGCGCGAATTTCTAGGGTAATGGCCCGGGAAGTGATGTCCCGGGGAGCCAATTCCATGCGCGAGGGGGCGTAGTCTTCCATAAAACGACGACCTTCGCTATTGATTAAATAAGCACCTTCACCCCGGACCGCTTCCGAGATTAAAACACCGACGGGATAGAGTCCAGTGGGGTGAAATTGGACAAATTCCATGTCTTCTAGGGGAATACCCGCTTTTGCCGATAAAGCTAAACCGTCTCCCGTACAGGCGAAATCGTTGGAGGTGGTGTTATAAACGCGACCATAGCCCCCCGTCCCGAACATAATTGCTTTTGCCCGGAGGATTTCTAACTGTCCGGTGGCGATTTGGTACATAACTACTCCTTTAGCTGTACCTTCTTCGAGGATAAGACGCAAAACGTACCATTCATCGTAGATTTTTACCTGATTACGGCCTAAATTGCTGACTAATTCGTGCAGCATGGCGTGACCGGTTTTATCGGCGGCGTAACAGGCACGGTTATGGCTGTGACCGCCAAAGGCTCTTTGGGCAATGCGTCCATCTTCGAGACGGGAGAATAACACGCCTAGATGTTCCAATTCAATGATAACTTCGGGGGCTTCTTGGGTGAGGATATCCACCGCATCCTGGTCAGCCAGAAAATCGGACCCTTTGACAGTATCGTAGGCGTGGGCCTTGGGATTATCTTTGGGGTCAACGTTTTGCAGGGCGGCGGCGATACCTCCCTGGGCAGCGACGGAGTGGGAACGAATCGGGTGGGTTTTGGCAACGACAGCAACATCGATAGTCGGGTTGAGGCGTTTGATTTCTAAGGCGGCGCGGCATCCTGCTAACCCACCGCCCACTATAACGACATCGTGTTCTTTCATGGCTGATTTTCCTACGGGCTTCTGTTTCTATGGTGGGGTGAGAACTGCTCAGAAGTCAGTTTTTGTAACCGAGACTTTATATTTCACGAGACAGGAGATAGGAGACAGCAGACAGGTTTTAGGTGTTGGGGTGGTCACTGCGTGCGCGTTGCGGGGGGTGTTGGGGTTTTAGTTCAATTTCCCCACTTCCCCACTTCCCCACTTCCCCACTTCCCCACACCCCAAAAAAAGAACCCGCAGCAGTTAACCGCGAGTTATTTTTGCTTAAAATCGGATAATTACTGAACGGTAATCGTTCCAACCATACCGGCGCCGCGATGGGGTTCGCAGTAGTAGGTGTAAGTACCAGGTTCGCTGAAAGTGCTTTCAAAGGACTCACCGGCGGAAAAAGCCAAGCTTTTATGGGATAATCTGCTGGCTTGGGCTTCGGGAACTTTGGTACTATCGAAAACGATGTTATGGGGAGAAAGTTTGTTATTAACCCATTTCACCGTATCTCCTGCTTTAATGGTGAGGGTGGGGGGATCAAATTTTAGTGTGCCTGCATCACCGCCCATCTTAACCGTGAAGGTTTCCGCAGCAACGGCGGTAGTGTTGAAGAAGAAGCTAGAGACGACTAGCACCACGGTAGCGACCAATAAACCTAATTTTTTCATGCTTGTTAATCCTTTACGCGAGGGAAGATGACAAGTTTGACAGCCTGTCTTTTGACAAAAAAGTAAAAGTTTGCTTTTGACTGTCCCATGAATTAATTCTACACCAAGTTTGACAGCTTGTCTTTTGACAAGAAAACCGTTTTTTTCTGACCATGGTTGGGGAGTTTCTTGAGAAATAGAGGAGAACCTATCGTGAAAAGACTATTAATTTCCCTGTGCTTGCTCTTGGCTGTGGTTACTTTCGGTATGGCTCGTCCCGCTTTAGCTGATGGGGCTTCGATTTTCAGTGCTAACTGTGCTTCCTGCCACATGGGGGGTAAAAACGTGGTTAATGCCGCTAAGACCCTGAAAAAGGAAGATTTAGTTAAGTACGGCAAAGATTCCGTTGAAGCTCTCGTTACCCAAGTTACCAAAGGTATGGGGGCAATGCCCGCTTTCGGTGGTCGTCTCAGCGCTGAAGATATCGAAACTGTAGCTAATTATGTCCTCGCTCAAGCGGAAAAAGGCTGGTAAAAGTTAGTTATCGGTGGCGAGTTATCGGTTATCAGTCTGGTAAGAATTGTAGCGATCGAAATTCTTGGGTCATTTGCTGGCTTAAAATAGCTAATGGTTCATCTCGGGGCAAGGTTGTGAAATTGCGATCGTTTTTCTATATTTTAGGTGCGACGGTAATCATTCTCCTAGGAGTCGCTACAGCCAGTTTTGCTTGGATTCTCGCCGATAGTCCGCTGTCTTTGCTCAAAGGAGGGGTGCTGCGGGAACCGACGGCGGCGGTTTTTGTGCCGAAACAAGCCCCGGTTATGGTATCCTTGCTGGTCAATCCCGAACGTTTAGAGTCTTTTGGCCAATTAATCGCTACACCGGCTAATCGACGACGTTCCCACCAAGAAATTAAGGATTTAGAAAAAAGTCTGCTCGGTAAAACGGGATTGAATTATCAAAAGGAAATCAAACCCTGGTTAGGGGAGGAAATTACCCTCGCTGTTACTTCCCTAGATTTCGATCGCGATACCGATAATGGTATCCAACCGGGTTATCTTTTGGCAATTCAAAGTAAAAATAGTGAAAGTGCTAAGGAATTTCTGCAAGCTTCCTACTCAAAACAGGCGGTTTCGGGCAAATTTGACCTGGTTTTTGAACCCTACAAGGGAGTTAACCTGATTTATCAACGTCCCTTGACTGCGGGAAATAATAATCGTTTTCTCGCTAGTGCCGTGGTGGGTGATACGGTGCTTTTTGCCAATAATATCAAGGTTTTGCGCGAGGCACTTAATAACGTGCAGGTACCGGATTTAAACCTAAAAAATAGCCCCGATTACCAAGAAGCCATAAAAAATATCACTGAACCGCGTATAGCTATTGTTTACGGCAATTTACCCACGTTATCGGCTTGGATCGCCAATCAACCCGTCCCGGAGAGTCCCGAAGCGAAACAACGATTGGCCACGGCTTTTACCATCAAATCTAGGGGAATAGTCGCTCAAACCGCCTTAATTGGGGTCTTAGGACAGGATAATCAAGCTCCAATTTTATCTAGTCCTGTGGGAGCATTATCTTTCATCAGCGAAAATAGCCTTTTAGTCGCCGCTAGTCGGGATTTAAATCGTTTTTGGACTCAGGTAGAGGAGGGGTTAGAAGCAGATAGTCCCCTACAGGAATTAATAACACAGGTCTTAAACCGTTTCCAATCGCCTTTAGGTTTAAATTTACCTGAAGACGTTTTTAGCTGGGTTAGAGGCGAATATAGCCTTGCTCTAGTGCCTAACTCAAGAGGGATGGAACCTGATAGTGTTTTTGTAGGGGAACGGGTGACAGGGGTGGATGTGGACAGTGCGATCGAGCATTTGGACGAGTTGGCCCGCAGTCGCGGCTATAATGTGGTTAATCTGCCTTTACTCGATCGAACAGTGACAGCTTGGACAAAGTTAACTACGGCAGCCCCCGGAGGAAAAGCGCAACTAGAGACGATCGTGACGGGAGTGCATACGAGAGTCGATAATTATGAAATTATCGCTAGTTCTGTGGAAGCGATGGGTTTAGCTTTATCGGCACAGAAAAACCCGATTTTAAGCAGTGGTAACTTTCAACAGGCAATTACTGCGTTACCTGCGGAAAATGATGGTTATTTTTACATCGATTGGCGACAATTACAGCCAGTTATCGAGGCAAAATTCCCAATCGTGCGGGTGTTAGAATTGTCGATTAAGCCTTTATTTAATAATCTGCGTTCTCTTACTATTAGCAGCCAAGGTAGTGAAAATTCTGTGCGTCGGGGAACGATTTTCTTTAATCTGGGAGTGAAGTCTTAATCAGTTATCAATTACTGAAGGTAAGAGACAACCTCCCAACCCCTCGACATCGGGGGGCAAAAAAAGGGGGACGGGAGAGGGGAGTCTGATTGACTGGTATCATTGGAAATACCCACGCTGATCACAAAATTGGCTAATTGTCAATAGTTTTTGAGATGCGCTCACCCGGTGAGATTTTTCTAGCTTTTTCGGGAATAATAAAGATAATCACCTCAATCTCTAATTTTTCTGCTATGTCTCGTCTCCTCATCCAGCAATACTATAGGGAAGTCGATAAAATTATTCAATTTGGAGGCAGTAAAAAAGAAACTTCTTTAAGGGTTGCTTTTCAGAATCTTTTAAATGAATACTGTAAAACCCGTGATTTTTTATTAATTCCGGAATTAGATTATCGCAACAAGTCAGGAAAGTTAGTTTATCCCGATGGTACAGTCAAAGATGCTTTAAGATTAGACTGGGGTTACTGGGAAAGTAAGGACGAAAAGGATAATTTGGACAAAGAAATCGAGTATAAAATTCAAACTAAAGGTTATCCTGACGATAATATTATCTTTGAGGATTCCCAGACAGCAGTTTTGATCCAATCGGGGACGGAAATTCTGCGGATTCCTGTGCGAGATGCAGACGCTTTAGATAATTTACTCAATACTTTTATTAATTATATTCGTCCAGAGGTTAAAGATTTTCGAGAAGCGCTCGAATCTTTTAAGGAAGACTTACCGACTATTTTAATCGCTTTGCGGGAATTAATCAATCAACAGTCCCAAGCTAACCCCAAATTTAGACAAGCGCGAGATAGTTTTTTAGCAGTTTGTCGGGATTCCATTAATCCAGATGTGAGTTTAGAGGATGTGCGCGAGATGATGATTCAGCATATTCTCACGGAAGATATTTTTATCAATATTTTTAATGAATCCCAGTTTCATCGGGAAAATAATATCGCTAATCAACTGCAAAAAGTCATCGAAACTTTTTTCACTGGCAATATCAAACGCAATACCCTCAGCACTATTGAACGATATTATGCAGTTATTCGTCGCACGGCTGCCAGTATCTACAATCATCAGGAAAAACAAAAATTTCTTAAGGCAGTTTACGAGAACTTTTATAAAGCGTATAATCCTAAAGCTGCTGATCGATTAGGGATTGTCTATACTCCCAGTGAAATTGTCAAATTTATGATCGAGAGTGTCGATTATCTGACTCATAAACACTTTGGTAAACTTTTAGCAGATCCGGGGGTGGAAATTCTTGATCCTGCTACGGGTACAGGTACTTTTATCACTGAGTTAATCGAGTATTTACCTAAGGACAAATTAGCCTATAAATATCAAAATGAGATTCACTGTAATGAAGTGGCTATTCTTCCTTACTATATCGCTAATCTGAATATAGAATTTACCTACAAGCAAAAGATGGGGGAATATCTAGAGTTTAACAATATCTGTTTTGTTGATACTTTGGATCACACGTCCTTTGAGAAAAAACAGATGGATCTATTCGCTATGTCCGCAGAGAACACCGCAAGGATTAAACGACAAAATGATCGCACTATATCGGTTATTATTGGTAATCCTCCCTATAATGCTAAACAGGAAAATTTTAACCAAAATAATGCTAACAGAAAATACACGGCGATCGATAATCGTATCAAAGATACTTATATTCGTTACGGTAAGGCACAAAATCAAAATGTTCTCTATGATATGTACACCAGATTTATCCGTTGGGGAATGGATAGATTAAGTAACAATGGTATCTTAGCTTTTGTGACTAATTCCTCTTTTCTTGATGCAATTACCTATGATGGTTTTAGAAAGGTAATTACCGATGAGTTTAGCGAAATATATCTAATTGATTTGGGTGGGAATGTTCGCAAAAATCCCAAAATAGCAGGAACAACTCACAACGTTTTTGGAATTCAAACTGGTGTCGCTATTAGTTTAATGGTAAAACGAGATAATAATAGTTTACCGTGTCAGATTTATTATCTGCGTCGTCATGAAGATGAGTTAGCTATCGATAAGTTACAGTTTTTGGGACAAAGTAAACTCAGTCAATTATCTTTTCAGCATATCCAACCAGACAAAAAAAACAACTGGATTAACCAAGCAGATAATGACTTTGATGATTTATTGCCTTTAGTTGATAAGGATGTTAAAAGTGGTAAGTCAGAAGAAGCGATATTTAAGTTGTTTTCGAGAGGTGTTTCAACACAAAAAGATGAATGGGTTTATGATTTTGATCGAAAGTCTTTAGAAACAAAGATAAAATTTTTTATCGATATTTATTCAGCAACTCTCAAAGATGAAAATTATTCTAATCAAGATGCGATTAAATGGGATCGAGAACTAACAAAGTATTTAGACAGAAGAATAGAAAAATCTTTTGATTATCAAAGCATAGTTCAAAGTTTATATCGTCCTTATACCAAACAGTATTTTTACTTTGATAAACATTTTAACGGAATGATCTATCAATGGTTAGACATTTATAACTCTACTGAGTCCGATCACAGATTTATCGCTTTTTCAGCATTAGGTAATAGTAAATCATTTCATTGTTTAGCAAGTAAATTAATTATTGATTTACATCTCACAGGAGACTCCCAATGTTTACCCTTATACCGCTACGATAAAGAAGGGAATCGGGTAGATAATATAACCGATTGGGGATTAAAAAAAATTCAGGATCATTACCAAGATAAGCACATCAGCAAAGAAGACATATTTAACTATACCTATGCAGTCCTTCATTATCCAGCATATCGCAGTAAATACGAATTAAATCTTAAGCGAGAATTTCCTCGTATTCCCTTGTATGAAAACTTCCCACAATGGGTAAACTGGGGAGAAAAATTAATCCATCTGCATATCAACTATGAAACCGTCAATCCCTATCCGTTAACCCGCGTTGATATTCCCTCTAGCAAAGATAACCCCACCCCAAAACTGAAAGCAGATAAACCCACAGGAAAAATAATTCTTGATGATGTCACCACCCTCGAAAAAATCCCCGCAACTGCTTGGGAATATAAACTCGGTAATCGTTGCGCGTTAGAATGGGTATTGGATCAATACAAAGAAAAGAAACCCAAAGATAAAACCATCGCTGAGAAATTTAATAGTTATCGTTTTGTAAATTATAAAGACAAAGTTATTGACTTATTGACTCGTTTGTGTACTGTTAGTGTTGAGACAATGGCAATTATCGAGGAGATGGAAAACCTCAGATGACTTTTTGTTGGGTTTCATGCTTCAACCCAACCTACGTTCATCTTATATTTAATTCCACCTACCTACTTAGGACAATTCCTTGGCAAAATTAAAGTCGATCCCGTGTTTTTTGATATTGATGTTGTTCTTTCGAGCATCTCACTCAATGTTGGCTTGGTTTGGTGTTAAAATTGGGTTAGGTCTGTCTTAATTAATAAAACTTAGCAAGACAATGAATACTTCGACTACTTTTCAAGAAATCGCCTTTCATAAAGCAGCAGAAGTAATGGAAATGGATACAGAAATGTTCTTGAAAATTTTAGAATTAATGGGAATCGATTTTTCTTATCTTACTACGGAAGACATAGATAGAGAAAAAAATTGGTAATCTCTAGGAAAAATGTTTTCAATTCTTCTCCTTTACTCTTTTTATCTCGGTTAGGATTTTTAGAAAAATTCCTAGATTCTAATGATAACTTTTATTTGTCTGTAACCGTACAACAAGAAATTAATGCCAAACAAGATCAATCTTCAGAGACTCTTAATAAGCTGATCGATCAACAAAAATTAACCATGCTAAATATTCAATTAATCTCTCTAGCAAATAGTTTAAATGAACGTTTAGGGAAAGGTGAATCTGATGCCATCACTTTAGGAATAGAATTACAAACCGATTATATCATCCTTGATGACTTTGCCGCAAGAAAAGAAGCAATAAGTTTAGGATTGAATGTTAAAGGAACTTTAGCGGTTATTCGTAAACTTCTCAAAGAAGAGAAGATAGAAATTGTTGACTATCCCCCCTCTGTTTGAACAGGGGAGTGGCTAATTCGGGATAACCAGCCTCAATTAAAGCCTGATCTCTGATGCGACAGGAATCGCATAAACCGCAGGGTTCAACTTCTCCTTGATAACAAGACCAAGTATCAGCAATGGGAACCCCTAAACTAACAGCACGACGGACTATATCTACCTTACTATCCATCACCAAAGGGGCAATTAATTGGGGTGCTTTCCCTTCTAAACCGGCTTTCGATGATAAATTAGCTAAAGTTTGAAAGGCCTCTAAATACTGGGGACGACAATCGGGATAACCAGAATAATCCACCGCATTAATCCCTAAATATATCGCCTCCGCTTCCCTTGCTTCCGCTAAAGAAAGAGCGATCGAAATAAAAACCGTATTTCTCCCCGGCACATAGGTAATCGGGATAATATTAGGGTTAATTCCCTCTTGGGGAATAGCAATAGATTGATCCGTTAAAGCGGAACCTCCCCATAAAGATAGATTGACTTCGAGCAGATGATGTTCTTTAATTTCGAGGAAATTAGCAATTTTTTTGGCCGCCGCTAATTCTCGCTCGTGTCTTTGTCCATAACGAAAGGAAAGGGCAATTAATTGATAGCCAGCAGCTGAAGCGATCGCTGCTGTTGTCGCTGAATCTAATCCCCCAGAAAGTAAAATAATCGCCTTTTTTGTCATTATCCTAATGTCACCTGTACTTGTTGATAATTAGCTACTAAGATAAATTGTTTGAGCTACTGCAAATCTCACAAAATCTCCTGAATTGCCTCCCCTGCAAAAACGGGAATTTCGTATTTCTGACCATTAATTATTACTCTGCCTGCTCTCCCAGGTTTGGTGGGTAAAATGTATTCTAAGATACAGTCTTGCGGGCGAGTGAGTGAAACGAACCACAGAGACACAAAGGACACAAAGATTGATCGCTACTATATAAGTTAAACTTATCACACAAAGTCGAGAAGACTCCTCTGCCTAAATAGGGTTTGCTTAATATAGGATTGGGAACTTCAAAAACCTTGCATTATCCTCTGTGTAGTATAAAAACTGGTACAAAAAAGAAGTCAACAAAGCCTGAAACTCCTGCCGACCGCCTAACCCCAGTCTAGACCTTTTTCAGCAAACCCTAGACAAGTATTTTGACTCACGCCTCTCCCTTTTTTGAGACATTGTGACACTTAGGGTGCGGAATGTGGGATACAAATGCTCAAACTCCCCCACTTCCCCATCTCCCTACACCCCACTTCCTTCTCTAGACACATAAAAAAGCGTTAAGTTTGACTTTAACGCTCGTTTTTTCCATTACTTTTGATTAATGGCAGTGACTATCTCTTGCGACGAGCAAAGGCGCCAATACCAGCAAAGGCTAAGATACCCAAGATAGCAGAAGGTTCGGGAACACTTGTTGATACAAAAGCGGGAGGTGTACCGAAGGTGAAAGTATTAGTACCTTGACCCACACCTGAAGAAGCAATCGATAGACTGACTGTGGCAGCAGAAGTTGAGAAGGAGCCGCCACTATCTGCGAAACTTCCCAAAAAAGCAATATTTAAACCAGTGATAGTCTGGCTGGTGACTATACCAGAACTAGCAGTGAAAGTATAGCGGTTTGCAGGGGATGTACCAGAACCAAAACCAGTAGTGGAAGCGAAGTTAAGGGTGATGCCTTCAGTGCTATTACCCGCACCAGCGCCAGTGAAATCTAGAATGGTACCACCACCAGTAAATGTCACGCCGAACCCCGCCCCGACAGCAAAAGTAGCTCCAGTCGGACCATTACCGGCGCTGAAGTTGTTAGGAGCGGAGGTGCCGCCGAAAGGGGTATAGGTAGTGGGAACGTCGGTCACTACTCCTGATAACGTGCTAAAGGTGATGGAGGTAGCTGTACTGAGATCACCAGTGAACGTTACACCGCCCGTGGTAGCACCAAAGGTGGCATTAGCAGTAGTTTGAGCCTGAACGATACCGCCGAAGCCGAAAGCTGCAACGCTGCCAGCGATGGCAAGAACGCCCGTGGTTAATTGTCTAGAGATGTTTGTGATCATTTTGATTTCTAGTTAGTAATAGGGCAAAAGTTGAAAAACAGAGATTGCACACTAACGGATACAACAATGTTGTTTAATCCGACCATGATACAGTACCTATCTAAATACTGAGGATAACCGTTCAGGGGGGAGGTGTCAAGCAGCCAGCAATTCTCAGTTTTAGACACAGCAAGCCTTTTAGGGATTTAAAGAACATTTTAAAGGGGGATTTTTGAGGCAACTTTGGGTGTACTATCACGTCAAAAGCCCAAAGACTCGTGAAATGAAATTCGCCATCCTATTGAATTTTACCCCGTATTATGCGAACTAACTCCCAAAAGCCTTGCTAAAGGGCAAATTTAGGATTGCTGTCAAGCAGCCAGTAGCATTGACTCTGTGGAAGCACTCTCCTGGGGCAGGAGAGAGGGAGGAGAATTCTCTCCCCTAGAGGCGCGAAGGGTTCCTCAGTCATGAATTCCAAGACATTCCGGTTTTGAGAACGCAGACTCGTCACTACTGTCAGCATCCGCGCCACAAACACACTACCCGCCTGGCTTTGAGAACCAAAGCTAGTCCGCCGCCACAGTACCGCCGGACGAATTGCTCTCTCAGCGGCATTGTTCGTCGGCTCCAGTCCCTCTACCGTGACAAACAGCCACAGGGCTGGCTCCACTTTCAGCGGTTGTCGGCAGATGCGGACGGTTTTCGCCAAAGGAGTCTTTTCTTTGAAGCCAATCTGATACGCCGCTCCCTGCCCTTTGCAAACTGCTCACCCGCGCTTAAATCGGTGACATAATAACTGAAACTCCCTGCGACTGAGGGTTCCATCTCGCACTCGCTGCCAGAGGCGAAATAACTTTTTCTGCTGAGCCAGTAAGTCTCGTCCCAGTTGACGGGAGACTCCACTGCGTTCAGAGATTTTGGTGAACTCCCGCTTCAGATGCGCCCAACACAGTTGTCTTTGGTCAACATCGACCCAATTGTAAGCATTATAGCGGGCTGGCGAAGCCAGTGCCTACGGCAGCACTGTTGAGAATCTCGCCAAAGTTCTCTCCCAATAACCCTTGAGCCGCTGCTGTCGAGCGCGACAACCCCACACAGAAGAAGCTGACCAGGGGGGTGACGGCTACCCACAACCAGGCTCTCTTGGACTGGGGATTGTCCCCATCGGCATTTCCTTGTCCAAAACCGGTCTCATCGGCTCCCACTATGGGCGCAGCTTGGATGTAGGCTTTGACTTCCTCTAGTGAGGCTGAGACCGCCTCACTAGCTTCTTTTCTCAGACGGTTGACTGTCCCCAAAGACATTTTCACCCCAAACAAGTCCGACATCGCCGAAACCACCATCCGATGGGAATGACGGTACATCCCGCTCAGCACTGAGACGATGGCTAGGACTGTTTCGCCATAGCCACTGGCTTCTACCGCTTCAGGTAGAGTGGCTGGACTTGTCTGTCCGCAGCGAGTGCAAGTTAGTTGGTGCGGGTGATGCTCCGCGATTTGGAGCTTAATCGGGGGAATTTCTACTACTTGATGGCGGTAGGGGTTGGAGTCCACTCCTTGTAGGGGTTCGCCACAACAGTTGCAAGTTTTAGGATAGTGGTTGATGACGCTATCACACCCTTCGACTGGATACAAACGACGACTATGGCCTGCGTGTTCTGGTTGCCCCCCTCGCTTTTTTCCCGTTGGCTTTTTTTCTCCGTCTTCTCGACGTTGGGAGGGTCTGAAGCGGTTGGGCTATGGGAGTTCTGGGGAGTTACGATTGACTTTCTCGGTTATCTACTCGTTAGCTCCTTGTAATTCTTTGAGGTGTTGCTCTAGTTGCTCTATCTTCAAACCTAACTGCACTACTAGCTGTCTGACGCTGGCGGTCGTCCTCTCCCAATCCTCTGCGCCAATTCCTGACATCTCTAGTAGCTGCTTCTCATCCATGTCTCTTAGATTACCAGATTTCGTCCCCCCCTGAACGGTTACAAATTATATTTAGATTTGTTGTTTTAAGCAAGAACATAAAACCGTAGGGGCGAACCGCGTTCCCCCAGAGCCAATTATTAACCCACCACCAATTTCTGGAAGGTTTCTAGCTTTTGATCGAAACCTTTTTCGAGATTATCTAGCTTTTGATCAACATCTTTCTGGAAGGTTTCTAGCTTTTGATCAACACTTTGAATACTATCTTTGATTTCCTTAAGGACAGATTCGAGGGGATAGTTAACGATTTCTGCTGTCATTGCGGTTAACTCCTATCAGTGGAGAGATAATGTAATTATCGATAAAAATCCTCTTAATTTTCCACTTCATTTTTTTCGGAAAATCCCGCCTCATCTTCCAATTTATCGCTGATTTCTGGCAGTTTTAGCAATATTCCAGCGAATAACCAATAGTAAACAGAAACAGGCTCGACGGAGAGAGGATAATAGTAGGGATTATAGCTAATAAAAAGTATAAAAATCCAGATAGAGAGACCCCAATGCTTTAAAGCGGGATTTTTTACTTTTAAATAGGCTTTAAAGGTGAGAATACAGAGAATTGTCACCAGTGCCATAAGAGCGATAAAACCGACGATACCGATTTCGTAGATAAGTTTAGCGTAGTAGGTTTCAATTAGTCTTATCCCATCTTCCCCCACTATATGACGAGAGCCAGTGGTGGCTGTGCCTAAACCAAAACCAAAAAGCTGTAAATATCTTAAGGCCCACTGCATTTGATTGCCTACAAAGTCAATGGGAGACGAATATAGCCAGCGACCGATAAAATTTAGCCCTCTTTCCCGAATAAAGGGAATTAACATCACCGCGAGCAGGGAAAGCATCGCCACAATTACCAATTTTAATGGTAACTTTTGCTTATTTTTGCTATTAGCAATAAAAAAAACTAAGTAAAACAAAGGTACTAGCAAAAAAGGTAATCTTTGTCCAGAAACCAGAGTCGCAAGGAAGACTAAAACTATTGCCACCCAACCAGCGACGCGCCATCTTTTTTGTGGATCACTAAAGCTGGCTGCGTAACTGATGACGCTACTAGATACTAAAAACCAACCCCATTGCCAAGGATCGGAAAATGTGCCGGGGAGACGAATTAAGCCTCGATCGGGATTATACAACACCGAACCCCCGACAAAACATTGAGCTTTCAAGCTGGCTTTGGCGGTAATATCTGGATAAAATTGGCTGTCGGATTTCGGGGCTCTAACTTCTAGTTGATTGAAGAATTCGCTATCGTGACAGATGCCTTGGAGGAGTAAGAAGTATTGAATTAGAGCTAAACTGCAACAGACTAAGATCATCACGATTAAAAGCCGATTAACTACGAATAAATCCTGTTTTTGCTCGATTAAATAGTAGCCACAGAGAATCAGGGGAATATAACCGAAGATGGTTTTTAATCCCACAATTCCCACAGCAATTGATCCTTGGGGCAGATTGACAAAAAGAAAAGTTATCAAGCAGATGGCAAGTAAAATTGAAGCCGTGAGGAGAAAAGGCTTGATTTGCGGGCTTAATTGCTTAAAAGTTTTGGTTTTAATTAAAATTGCCGCTAAAGCTGGTAAATAAAAGGCATCCTTGGCGATTTTGTAGAGGGCATAGGATGGCTCTCCATCAATGAAGTTGCCCTTTACCTGAAAAACTCTCACCACGGCAAAAGTGATGGTATTACTCAGGGGAAGATAGATGAGCAGGGCTAATAATCCTAGACGGGGATGGATAAAAGAAGCAACCATGGCAGGAACTGCCAAAATACCTAATAAAGATGCTTTTTCGTCAAATAAAATCCCCAAAACTACACTAATTATTGTAGTGGCGATCACTAATATAGTTAGTGACAGGGAGTTACTCTCTTTCATGCCGTACAGCTTTAACAGGTTTAGCAGAAAGTGTACCAGATTTTTGTCAAGACTCTCATTCTCAATGGTCGAGAGTTTCCTTTTGCTTCTTACCTGTTGCTATACTTGTGTAAAATTTCATTTATCTCGATCTTGACTCCGTGGCCGAAAATCTTTCTTTTCAAGACCTTTATCAAGCTGGAATCAGTGCCTTTGAGCGTGGACAATATCGTCTTAGTATCCAGCAATTAAATGCGGCTTTAGCCTTAATTTCCTTAGGATCTCGAGCAGGGGGTGAGGTTCAAATTTGGTTAATTTCTGCCCATCAGGGGTTAGGAGAGGAGGAGAAAGCTAGTGAAATCTGTAGGCAACTTATTACCCATCCTATCGATCAAATTCGCGAACAGGCCAAGCGTCTGCTTTATATTATCGAAGCTCCCCGTCTCAAACGCCCAGATGAGTGGATGACGAAGATTCCCGATTTAGAGAAACTTCCCGATAGCACAGCGCAATTTAAAAAGGGAACAAATAAACAGAAAAAAGAAGAACTCCCCGCACCTATGCAGTTAGAGCAGCATAAAAATACTGTTTTTATCGGACTGGCGATCGCTATTATTCTATTGATGCTCTGGTTTTTTGCTAAAAATAGCTAAATTAGTTGACAATAAGCTTCTAATATGCTAATGCAGTTAGCCATGGCTCCTAAATGGGCGATTTCATAACCGTGGGTGTTTTGGGTGGGGAAACCTAAGCAAGCGGCCTTAGCTATATGACCGAATTTCATGGCGATGGAGGCATCGCTACCAAAACCGCTAATAATAGCTAATTGCAGAGGTATTCTCGCCTTTTCGGCCGCTATTCTTAATTCTTGATTTAATTCCTCATCATAGATACCGTAACCATCCTGAGACAATAACACAGGACTGCTGCCATCCTTAATCGGATATTCAGGAGCGAGGGGACAGATTTCTAGGGCAATTAAAGCATCTAAGCGGTTATTTGCGGTGAAAAATAAGGCCCCTAAGGCTCCTACCTCCTCCTTTGCTGAGGCAACCAGATATATATCCACCGCAGGGTTAATTATTCTGGCCGCTAATGCCAAAAGAATCGCCACGGAAGCTTTATTATCAAGGGTATAACTGGCAATGTAGTCTTTTAGTCGAAAGGGTTGTTTTCGGTGTTTTCCCACCACAACTCGACTACCGACGCGCACCCCACAAGCGTCTAATTCCTCTGGAGTCAATTTCGTCTCTATCCATGCGGATTCCCAGGTGACGGGAGTGTTTTCCTGCTGCACTTTTTGCGGGGATTGATGGGAAATATGACGGGAACCAAAGGAGAGAATCCCCGATCTGGTTTCCCTATCACCGATAATATCTACCACCCCCTCTCCGTAAATCCAGGGAAAAGCGCCCCCGAGTCGGCGAATTTGCAGAGTACCATCGGGATTAATTGCCTTGATAATAGCCCCAATTTCGTCTTTATGACCGGTAATAGCAATTTTTTTAGTCGAATCTTGTCCTTTAATTCTTCCAATGACATTTCCCGCTTGATCTTGCCATGTTTCTAATCCTAACTCTTGAAAGCGTTCTAGTAAAAAGCGATCGATTTCCGTTTCCATCCCACTAGGAGAATGATGGAAGACAAGAGTGGCAATAGTGTCAAAGAGGTGATCAAAATCCATATTTGTCTTGATTTTGTGGGTGGAAAAAGAATTATTATCGAAACCGGAAATTGAGAAGGTTTTACAGGAACAATATTGGCGCAATCATCGCCCTTGAGTGATTGCCAGTTAGCATTTAATGATTAATCAAAGGTGCGGAATTAGCCAGAAAACCCGCAACTTTCAGAGACTCTACCACTGAATTGTCATCCTCTACCCAATAGTTTTGTCCTAAACGCACAAATTGACGTTGAGTTCCCGCACCGATGGTGGCAATAACGGGAACTTTTGCCTTTTGTTTGTCTCCTGATTGCAGAATACTTTTAAGAAGATTTTGACGATTTTGGTTGACGACATCTTGCATCGATAAATTAACCATCACCATTTTAATGGTTTCGATCGGTTCCGCATCTTCGATAATTAATTGTACCCGATCATCTCGGCGATCCACTTTTCCCCACACCATTAAAGTTGCTTCCTCCACTAATAATTTTTGCAGCCGTTCGTAGGTATCGGAAAAAATCACCGCTTCCGATTGTCCCGAGGCATCTTCTAGGGTTAAAAAGGCCATGGGAGTCCCTTTTTTAGTCATAATCTTCTTGACGGCATTTAATAGGACAATGGCACTGACTTTTTTTCTGGTTTTGTGTTCTTCTAAATCAGCTAAATTGATGGGAGATAGGACTTGAGCAGCTCTTTGTAAAGCTTTTAAAGGATGTTCGGAAACATAAAAACCCAAATGTTCTTTTTCTAGTCTTAACTTTTCCTGTAGGGAAAAATCTTCCACTGCGGTGGCACTGGGAGACTGTTCAAACTCTGATTCTTGTTTATTTTCTGTGCTACCTCCTAGCATATCAAAAATATTCATTTGACCACTTTCTTTCTCTTTGGTGCGTTTTTGCGCCCAAGCAACTACTAATTCTAAATCTTCAATTAATTGATGGCGATTCGGTTGAATTTTATCAAAAGCACCAGAATAAATTAGCGTTTCTAAAGCTCTTTTGTTGATCACTCGCAAGTCAACACGCTCGCAAAAATCTCCTAAGGAAGTAAACTTTCCTCCCGCTGCTTTCCGGGCTTTTAAAATAGCCTCGATCGCATTTTCGCCCAGATTTCTAACTGCGGACAAACCAAAGAGAATTTTGCGCCCAATCGGGGTAAAATGTTTTTGCGATCGATTGATGTCGGGAGGTTCGACATCGATATTCATTTTCTGACAGTTTTCTCGATACTTTTCCACCTTATCCTGATTATCGCTACTAGCAGTTAGTAACGCTGTCATATATTCCACAGGATAATTAGCTTTTAAATAAGCAGTTTGATAGGTGACGTAAGCATAAGCGGTAGAGTGAGATTTATTAAAACAATTGGAGGCAATTAACCCGTTGCCCAGCAAAAAATTATGATCTTTCTCTACACCAATATCGTAAACGGGTTTTCTTCCCAAGGATTGACGACTGATAATTTTAACCATATTAGTAACTCAACTGTCCAGAGATTTTTGTAACGGTGCTAATGGAAATATGGCATTTCTTTGCCAAATCAGGCTGCCAAAGTCCCAAAAATGACTCTCTTATCCCTTGTGTCATAAGTTTAACTTATATAAGAGCGATCAATCTTTGTGTTCTTCGTGTCTTTGTGGTTCTTTCTACTAGCTCGCCAGCAGGACTGTATCTTAAAGTACATTTTACCCACCAAACCCAAGAGAGCCAAAAAATTACCACATATATTGATACCTAAAGTGTATATCCTACCTACCATAGGTTACGATCAATGTTAACCGAGGAGAAAAAACCAGAAAAACTAGACTTTTTGAATGGGGTTAGCTGTGGCCGAGGGAAGCAACGCAAAGCGGGGCAGAATGCAGCAGTTAGGATAGCAAAGAAACCTTGCCACTGAAGGCAAGGGCCTATATTTTACCTTGACAAGAGGTCAGTGCTGGGTAGTTCACCCATTGTGTTATAATTCTGGCCAAGCCATTAAGGGATTTGAAAAGGAGTAACACCATGAGTCTATCTTCAGAAGCCTATCGCCAAGCCCTCGTGCGGGACGGAGAACGGCGCTATCGGGAATGGCACCAAAATTATCACAACCAATGCCGTCAATCAACGGCTGAATACCAAGCTCGTTCTGCCCAACAACGTCCAACAAAGCCCTGGATTTCTTCGGAAGCCTACCGCCAACTTTTAGTCAGAGATGGGGAGCGGCGTTTTGCAGAATGGCATGGCGAGTTTTTAGACTATCAAAGACAATTTCTGGCCAGTCAATCCACTTAAACCAGCAATTCTCATTTTGAAACGATTTTGCGTTGTTTCAGCGATCTAGAGATTTGTTCAGAATTATTAACCCCTCTAGGTTCAAGGGTTTTAATGTCATGAAACCTTAAAATGAGGGTTGCTGCACTTAAACGGACGTCAGCCAATCCCCATTACAGCAATCTCTGAAAATAGTGGCTAGAGTCCCCGAAGAAATAGCTAATAGTTAGTAAAAGTATAGTCAAATATAGACAGACTGAATTCCGTTTCAAAAATTCCCTTCACTTTTACTTCGAGAGATTGATTCTCCTTGGCTGAACTACGCACCTCTCTATCCCATAGCGGTTAAACGCATTTGGGAATACTTTTCGCAAAATGTTGTAGGAACCCATCACATCAAATTGGCAAAGAAATCCTCTATCTGTGCGATATAAACCTCGTTTAATCCTTTTTTCTGAAAACACTGGCTTTTCAGTTA